>JACZSS010000541.1 GCA_022574115.1 Candidatus Heimdallarchaeota archaeon
AGCTAATGGAATCGCATTCTGGAACGATATTGGTTATCTTGGTGATATCCGATTTCTGACTGGATAGAGGCTTTAGGGTTAGAGCCATTGTGTCAATGTAAATTGGTGCATTAACCGTTAACTCATGCATATTTTATCAACCATAATTTTTATTTATTTCCTTAGTTTTCGACTTAAGTAGAATCAATCAGTCAGAACTCGTGGACCAAGTATGAGATGACCAATCAAAGGTTTTCCTTGTTATCAAATGATTTCCGGACTTAATACTATCCACTGACAAAGCTGTTACTTTAATACTCCAGAAATAGTAGTTAGTTATGGATGGCGATATGAACCTTAATTTTATCAATCAGTCAATTACCCGATGTAATTTAACATCTGAGGAACTAAAAGAGCGCGGAAAATTTATCCGTAGTAATGTAATTTCCATGTATGATAGCTACAAAGAAATTGAGACCGGCTACACGTTCACTTACAAAAATACTAATGAAAACGCACAGCTTTTGTTAGATTTCATTCAGGCTGAAGGATTGTGTTGCTCATTTATCGATTTTGACTTGAGTTTTCGCCCATCTGAGAAAAAAATTATTTGCAAAGTTTCAACCACCACACGAGATTCTGCTGAATTCAAAAAAGGTATCGCTCAGTTTTATGCAATGAACTAATTGATCTGATGATGCCTAGATTAGGAGGTTCACAGTGTTTTGATGATTATTATTTGGTACATAATTATGTAATCGACTGATCTGTTCAAATTCACGCAGGAATAGCAATCGGATAATCAATTCCACCAGAGACGGCGACAATTGCATTCCAGCCTGCTTCTTGAAATTCTTGATTAACAAAGTGATCATTCTCTTGAATTACCATTTCACCAGTCAATCTTTTCTTTGATGCAAAAAAGTGTCCGGTTATTGTATCATCAAATTGACTCACCTCGTAATATCGGTTTGCGCCATCCTCAAGCTTCCATGCCATACCCATAAAGCGACCCATAACTTTCATCATTGGCGTCATTACTCGACGCATCATAAAGCCTTGATTTCTTGCATAATTGGTCGCTGGTACACTTCCGGGTGATACTGCATTAACAGTCATTCCTTTAGGTAACTTTCTCGAAAGAACAGCTGCCCACCAATTCGAGAAGGTTTTAGCTGTTACATAGATGTTCATCACCTTACTCTCATGTGGCTCCTCATTTCTAGTGAGGGCCTGTAATGCGGCTACTAAATCATTGTCAAAATGTTCCTCAGCAAGCTTTTCGAAATCAGGTGGTGCCATCCCAGGAAGATCTCCACGTGATCCTTCTGAACTTGCAATAATTATACGTGCGTCATGCGCCAATAATTGATCAGACAACAATCTCATAGTCAGGATGTGATGGCCAATGATGTGAGTTGCAAAAGTTATCTCGACTCCAGAACTATTGTAAGAATCGGTATTGCTCGGACTCATACCTGCATTTAAAATAAGCAAATCAATCTTGTCCTGTCTCTTTACAAGTTCATCCGCAGCTGCATGAACAATCTCAAATTCTGAAACGTCGATAGTTAAGATATCAAATACATCTTTACCAGTACGCTCGATTAATTTAGCTTTAGCAGCTTCACCTTTTTCAACCGTGCGGACAGCAAGAATAATTTTACCGAATCCTTCTTCTGCAAGTCTGGCTGAAGTCTCAAGGCCAATTCCTGAATTAGCACCGGTGATAAGAGCAATCTTGGCTTGATTATTTGTTACACTGATTGTTTTTGTTCCTTGTTGTTTACTCATTTTTGTAGTCCTCGATTTATTGGAACACTTATTCCAAAACCTTAAACCTCTTTAAGCAATATTTCTTTATAAATTCATTGGAATGACTATTCCGAACGGAACGATCATTCCGGAAAAAAATGATCATTGGTATAAAGATCAAATAAGCTCAATAATTCTTTGTCGTTGTCAATCGTTATTCTAAGTCCAACTCTGTTGCAAACGGACTCAGCAGATTTTGAATTAGAGAGTCAATCCACCAGAAGCCTGAACGATTTGGCCAGTAATCCAGCCAGCCTCGTCACTAGCGATCAATAGAATCGCTTTTGCTATATCAGAAGGCAGTCCAATACGCCCTAAGGCAGTTTGCTTAACAATCCTTGTCATCATTTCTTCATTGGAAGTCATTGGGGCGGACATTTCCGTAACCGTAACTCCAGGGGAAATTACGTTGACCCGAACACCACTTGGTCCAAATTCTGCTGCAAGATTTCTGGTTAGAGCATTTACCGCGGCCTTAGATGATGCATAAATGGACCCACCAGCTCTTGCAGTATTAGCCGCACCACTTGAAATATTAATAATAGAACCTTTGGTTTTGATGAGGTGAGGTAGTGCTTCGCGAGATAATGCCAATAGAGCAAATACGTTGGTTCTGTAAATGCGTTCAATTTCTTCATCAGTTGTTTCCGATAGGGGACCTCTTGTGAATGCTGCAGCATTGTTCACTAGGAGATCTAATTGCCCGTTTTTTGCAATGACCTGATCGATGATAATCTTAGGTTCTCCCACCTTACTTATGTCACCAATAACAAACTGAGCCTTATCACCGAGTTCTTTTGTTGTCGCTTGCACTACATTTTGCCTTCTTCCAACGATGACTACCTTTCCACCTTCTCCTACAAATGCTTCTGCGGTCGCTTTGCCAATCCCCGTCCCACCCCCGGTAATTAAAACTACTTTATTTTCGAATTTATTGTTCATCTTGTGTCACTTTTTGTTAGTAGATCTTATCGATAAATCAACTAATCGATGACTAATCTGAATTAAATCCTCTTAAAGGACAGAATTTTTGGTCACTTCATGTTTTCCCGATTCTAATAGATCGAAGTGCTTTGAGCCATTCGTAATCGTTCTGGCTATTTCAAACTCAGGGCACTCTCCTTTAATCCAATTACTAAAATCACC
>JACZSS010000029.1 GCA_022574115.1 Candidatus Heimdallarchaeota archaeon
ATAATTCAACTACTAAATATCATTTACAGCTAAACCAGAAAGGGGAGGTAATGAGTCAGAGAGGCACACCACCTTCACCTTTGATTGAAATATTCCTGTCGACACTACTCAATGCCATTGACAGATTTGTATCTACTTTTATCAGAAAGAAATTTATTGAAATCAAATTTTATATTCCAGATGATAATTATTCATCGTATCACATTCAATCGCTTCGTGACTACTATGACGTGACATTTGCATGAATTAAGGCATCTTTGATCCTCACATAAAAACTGAAATAAATGATAATCTTGCATTTATAGTTGTGGACCCTGATTTCTTAGATGCAATTTATTTTTATCATGGCATCCTAGAAGCTTACGAGATTGTTGGAAAGGAATTAATCGGAGAGGATGTTTTGGAAAAACACGCAATTCCCCGAATGGTTTATTACGTCAAAAATTTCCTGCCTCGTGAATTTAAGGATAAAAAAGAGGAAGAATTAACTGGTGAACTGGCAAAATTCCTTTCTGACTTGAAAACAAAAATCAACAGTCAGGAAAAATTTAATGTATCCCTTCTAGAAGTATGGCAATTAAGGGCGGCAATCTTTGGATACGAATCAGCGTTTTTAGAAATTCTTGGTGATAATGTAATAAAGAATTACGTACTCAAACGAATCCCAGAAATATTGTCATTGTATTTGCCACAAGTGTTTTCTGCAGAGGATTCCACATTGAAAGAAAAACTGCAAGGTTTCGCCAGTTATCTTAAAAAACAAAAATTTGTTAAATATGCAAATTTCTCCATAAAGGGAGGCAAAGTTCGTTTCAATGTTAACCATTGTGCATTCGCTGGTATACATGATTCTGATGCATATAAGCAACGGAAAACAAGATTTTGTCCTTGGGGAATGATGGTGTTAGCCATTGTCAACGCACACGAGCAAAAGGAATTTCCTATCCAATCCACTACCTTTGCTACTAAAGGAACAATCACTCAGTTGCAAATTTTCGATTGATGTAAGACAATTAAACAAATCAGGGTTTTCTATTGTTATTCAATCAAGTGTAATCGCCATGTATTGAAATAGTTAAAGGCTCCGAGGAGGTAATTAAACACCCAAAGAACGTAAATAGTTCTCATCAACGGTTTACCTCGCTTCATTTTTGCGACATGAATATCAGGATCAACCGTCATAGCAATAATCCAGCCACCAGCCAACATTAGTACAACTATGCCGATCGTGACGTGAAGCGTCAGAGTCCACAAGAGTGGTGTATCAAGTAACAAGGAAATGGCACTTGCATCGAGAAAACTTCGCCCCATCCAAATCAAGACAATAAGTATTTGGATGATGTAAACAACGATTACAATTCTCCTATGAACGTGTGTACGTAATCTCCTGGCTTCGATTACTGCGATAGTAAGTGCAATAACTAGTAAGGTTTCAATAATTAAAATGATCCCACCGAATGTTTCATCGTCATAACCAAAATAAGCCACGGTTTTATGAATTAGCCTAGTTTCTTAAATTTTCTTCAATGGGAATCGTAAAAATATAGAAGGTTGATGGATGAGTGGTTTGGAAAACATTGCATGAGGGCCGAGTTAGTTTTTTTGCGTGTAGTACGAACTATATTATTATAAATATATACTTTAGATATACCCTTTAAATATTATTAAGTGTAAGTACCAATTACTATGACAACCACAACCTATCTTCTAAAAATAGAAGAAGAAGAGAAAGAAAGATGGCGATTATATGCCAAAGAGCATTATCGTAACAATCTAGCTTCGTTGATCCGCATTGCTGTTAACCAGTTAATAACCAGAGGTCACGATAACATTGAGAGTAATTTTGACGATTCAAAAATTCTGTTGGAAGTAACGAACACTAAGAACGAGATCCAAGATCAGCTCAATCGCATCGAAGATATGCTGACAGCGAATCCAAAATTCCCATTGGGGGTTTACCTGAAAAGCATAAGCAATGAAAACGAAGAGAAGAAACTCGTAAAGAGGTTAAAACATGATTTTTAAAGAAATGAGTAATTCAGAATTAATTGAAGAGTTTTTGTTAAGTAAGGCAACGTTATCTAACTCAACGCTTACGTCTTACTCATCTAATCTCAAAAAAATTTCAGCTGAAATAGGTTTACCTTTCCTGAAAATTGAGGAAAAGCACATCGCTAATTACATCTCTCAATTTGAATATTTCAAGACGAAAACGTCTTACAAAACCATCATTAAGGTATTCTTTGACTGGTTGATCAAACAAGGTCTCGTTTCTGTGAATCCCGCTCAAGACATTAAAATCAAGAATGGACTCAAAAGGACCCAGAAGTACATGGATCATGGGGATTTTGAAAAGATACTTTCTCAGTGCCAGGGTTTGAGAGAACGCTCAATTGTTTTCTTTTTGTGGTATACTGGAGTCCGTGCAAAAGAATTTAGGAACATTAAGCTGGATGACTTGGATTTTGAAAATGATATTATCAATGTCAGAGTCTCGAAAACCGCAAAAGGACAAAGGACAATTGATATTCATCCTAATCTTAAACTAATACTAACAGAATATCTTACAGCCACGATGAAAGTTAGAGAACTTGACAACGGTGTGTCCAGTCCTTACTTGTTTCTAACCAAACATGGGACAAAATTTCACAAGAGGACAATACAACACCTAATATCCCAATTGCAAACGAGTTTAGGTTTTAACTATGGTTGTCACGATTTCCGACGTGCGTTCGTCACTAATGTTTATTTCGCTACCAAAGACATTGTGTTAGCTCAGGAGCTAGCAGGGCACAAGAGCATAGAAACGACAAGGAATTATATTCTGAATGATCCAAGAATGAGAGCAGATAAATCAAGAAGATTCAAAGCAATTAATTTTTGATGTCCATAAATATGCTATTAACCAGCTGACCACAGTGGGTCAACAATACAGTCAAAAGGCGAGAACAGAAAAGAACTGGTCAGTCGCTGAACAGAAAGTTAAGATATGGCGAGAGGCAGTGTTTGAGATGTGGCAGAACAAAGAAAGTGATCCTAGAACGAAAAGGTAGCTATTCCATGGCTAATACAAGAACAATTACGATAATATAACCGATTAAAATGGGAAGTAAAACTGATTTTAACGGATCTCTTGAATTTGATCTATCGATCGATCGATCGAGTGATCTGTGGATAAAAAACGGCGGGATATAAAAAACTAGTAACGGAAAGCTTTCTCGCAAGAACGCAAGATTATATGGTGGACCGATCCAGATGAACACCTCATAGGTTATGACTACTGCCAAAATCCATAATATTACTTCGATCGCGCGCGCGAGGACGCCGAGAAAACCCATTTGACCGAGTTGTCTATATTTAATGTTTAAGTGATTCGATCAACAGTTCTATCAAATGCAAAAATACGAGCAAACCACTAGCTAACATGGACTTTTGCACAATTACAATTGTAAACCAAACCCACCAAAACGAACATAAACCATACTTGACGTAATTTTCCTCTTAGGTCATTGTATTTTTGTCGCTTAATCAGCATTACATGAAAATTTTAGGAAGCAAAATTGCTATTCAATCAATCTACTTAAACTGATCCCCTGGAATAATTTGAATATTATTGCTTGAACTTATCGTATATACAGGTTCACCGAATGGATTATTTTGTTTTGATTTCATAACTCTTGTTAATATGGTCTTTTGTTTAACTATTGTTCCATCAGATAATAAAAATTCATTCCAAGGTTCTTCTATATCGTCAAAATCGATTTGAGTTAAATCTTTCTTGGTTGGATCAAAAGGAGTGGGGTTAGGTTCACCTTTGTTCTCTGGAGGGGTCATTGCAGTTACAGTGTTATTTCCAAAAATGAAGTATTGTGGTTCGCCTTGTGGCCCTCTCTCCACCCGTCGGAATATCTTGTTGGGAATATTGATAAGGCGTAATAAGGTTCCGTCACTTAATTCATATTTACCCCATTTAAATTCAAGAAAATCATATGCGACTTCGGTTTCAAATTTTATTTGTCTTGGAATGGATATTTTAGTTACCTCCTATCGTCCATCGTTGATCAACAACAATATTTCCAATTTCACATTTTACATATTGCTTGCGATGTGAGCTGCTGCCTTGAAATACTTTTGCTTTAGAAATACTTCTGGCATATACTGTAGCGGCTTGAAATTTGATACTATCTCCTTCATTAAATTCAGTTGTTCGGTCACTCATCTGGTTTTTTCAATCTTCCTTCTTCTTTCAATTCGTATAAAGCTTTGAGAACTTCATCAGGCTCATAATGGAGCCCCTCAATTATTTCAGAGGTTAAAGCATTATCATTCTCCAAAACGAAATTATACACAATTTTTTTAAGTTCTTCAAATGGAATTGAGGTAAAATCAGGAAATGGTTGAATTTCTACATTTTTAAAAACTAGTTCTATTAATATTGCTTCTAGGTAGAATTTCATGGGTTTTATATCCACACTAGTCTCAATTTCAGGAGTTGTAATTTCGGTTTGATCAATTTCGATTTCATCGAGTATAGGACTGCTATCACCCCAATCCTCTGATCTATTATGTAGAATATCTCTTTCCGTAATGATTAGTTGAGTCCCCTCTATCTTCTCTTCAATCATCCCTAAACAGTACTTATTCAGCAACATAAAAAAGTTGTTCCAATCATTCATTTGAAAATGCGATTCGTTAACTGTTCGACAAGACGTACAGGGACAAAATTTCACAAAATCAATATTTTTCATAGTAACTCATTGTAATCGATCGTTCTGGAACTAAATCTCGATAGTATCGATGTGACCAGAAAAGCTCAGTGATGAATAATCTGCATTTCTACAAGCGCGCATAATGAAAAAGATGACCTAAGGTACGCAAAAATAAAATAAGTGCCACAGGCGCGATTTATGAGCATCTTTTTTCGAATATGGAAACGGTCAGCGAGATTTTGAGCTTGTGTCAGCTCTTAATTGATGACAATTATCGATTCTAGGGTTTCTCATTTGTTCCGGATGACACTAGGATAAAAGTAGCCTGATCCTACCGAGAAACCCTAACCTGTAATTATTATTCGATGGATTGACTAGAGTCCAAATGCTCAAACTAGTTAATTCGGTGAAATGCGTAATGTATTCATAAGACGTATTCATGTGATAAACACTAAAAATCGATTAAATTATTGGGAAACTAAGTATAAATTATAAATTTTGTAAGTATATGACTGGATAATACTTATAGGCGATATTTGTTAGAACTTCTTATCATATAGCCAAAAAATAAAAAGAGTTTGTTTATGAAAAATCGATCGATCCACCTCATTTTGCTTTTACTTTTTTTGGCATCAGCGCCAATACATGGAGTTACTGAATCAGAAGAACCAAATTTGACACCGACGAGGTACAATAGTACAGCTCGATCAATTATTTTACCGAGTCAAGCAGACCCCGCAATACTCTTTATAGATAATTTTGAATACAATTCTTCATTGGAAGATAATGGTTATGAAATCGAAGACGTTGCAGACCCAAATATGATCGCGGAAACTAGTACTTCTGCGGCATTTAATGGATTAAGGGGCTTACATTTGAGATCATCAAATCCAAATGGAGCAATAGTTGTTCACCGACCTTTAAATTTACCCTATACTCCGGATTTAAATCTCAGTTTATATGTGTACAATCTTGGTACCATCGATCAATCGATCGGTACTACAGCTGCTTTTAGAATTACCTTTATTTCAGCCTTTGATCAGATGAGCTTAGATTATGGGCAATGGCCATCTTCTGGATGGGCCTCTGAGGACCCCATATATAATATCGGAATAGTATTTCCTTTCTTTTGGTATCATTTGGAACGAAATTTAGGTGAAGACATTCAGACTGCACTTAATGCCCCGAATTCACCCCTGTCGACTTTCACTCCCGACGGCATACTTGAGTTCAATATTTTTCAGGATCAGCTAGGAACCAATGAAAATTATTTTGATGATATTGCAATTATTGGCCCTCCTGATACTTCACCTACTACAACTTCTGTTGAAACTTCCGAAGATCAGTTAACTTCTACTGAAACTTCTGTAGAGCAATCAACTTCTATTGAAACTTCCGAAGATCAGTTAACTTCTACTGAAACTTCAACTAATGTTAGTACAATGACAATAACTAGATCAAGTGGTCCATCAGATTCTGCGAACACTAGAACCTTGGCAATCATATTTCTTGCCATCTTTGGTGGTGGAGCGTTATATTATACGAGAAGACCAGTTGTGTCCAAGCCTCCTGCGGATCCAGAATCATTTGTCCGAGGACAAGAAACGGATGAAACAAGAGCGAATATTTCTATCAACTTTTGTGGAAATTGTGGATCACCAATATCCGGGCATGATCCCTTCTGCGGAGAATGTGGTGCAAGAATCTAATTACTCTACGAAATCGATGATGGATTTGGTGAGTTTAGGTTCTGTTTGGCATTTGAATTTATTCGACCGATCCATCTATCTGAAATCGGATTTATTCCACTTAATTTTTCTAGTGCGTATCATCAGCCTAATGCGCACTTCGAATAATTTACTACCGAAACCCTCAATGATAACAAATACTTTCGCTTAACCCTGACTAGGCGTAAAGCTCTAATCTATAATCGTTATTTCTAAAACATGGGTTACACCAAAGAAATATGGATGGAAGATGAGTTGCTTGCTTTCCTCATACAGGAATATCAGGAGTTGCCTTTAATCAGGCAAAAAGTAATCTATGCACAAATTTTCTTAGGGTTGTATGAATGGAACCAATTCACGTACTTGAAGCCTCACCAGTTACGCAAAATGTTTTTGGAAGAGTGTAATTTCCCGATTATGTCATACTAGATGGTTTGGTCTTCTGTAAGATCTGATCCAAAAGACTGTCCATAAATTTATTCCCGAGATCGTTTAGTCCCAATTTCCCGTCTAAATAATCCACCAACTTTGATTTTTGTGGGAAATCTGGTAGCTTGATCACTTCTTTGTAGAGTTCAATAAACAAGTCTCTCATATCCTCCTCACCGATTGATGGATCACGCTCTTTAACTAAATTAACCACATTATCGAAAACAGCTGTTAAATCGTATTCATTGAAGGATCGGGCGATCGCTTTTTCTTCCTGGTTTTCTTCTCGCAGTTCTCTCAACTCTTCTTCAGCTTCTTCGTAATCCGATTGGAGTCTTCGCTTCTCTGCTCGGTGAATGACCCATGTAATAAACGAGACGACAAATATTAAAAAAATTGTAGCAAGTCCATAGAGAATCAAATTCATTATCCCCTCTTGAATTTTTCGTCTTCGAGCCAGGCTTCCAAAAATGGCTTCTTCATTCCCCACTCTTCAATGGAGGATTTAAAATCTAACGTCTTAAATCTCAGTGATTCTTTGAAAAGCCGAAATAGAATTTCAAGGTCCTCTAAGGAGTAATTACCTAAACGCTCTTCTGAAAAAACAGATTCCAACACAATAACGAAATCAAGAAAGGTGTCAAGATTCACTCTATCTAGCATGTTAGAGAGTTGCTCTTGCGCTAACTCTGCCTGCTGATCCTCTTCAGTTTTGATTCTGTCCTCTTTAGTTGGGATTCGGTATTCATTCAAATTATTATTGCCGTTCTCCACTTGGATCAGGTTTTGGTCCTGAATTAATTCCTGACAAAGCCTATAAGCCACATACCGAGTATCAACTCCCTCAAGGTTTTCTATTACATCTCGATGGGTAATTAGTTTCTTACTGTTTGCTAAAGCTAGAACCTTTTCGAGGCGAATCTGGGTAACTGTCTTACCATTGATTTTTTGAATCTGAGTGGACATAATATTCCAAAAGAATATTCTTTAGGCATTATATATTTATTTCGTTTTGCTTACTTTGACATTACTTAAGAATTACATCATGCTTTCATTCGTCTTGCAAACTGCTTGACAAGAAGCTTATACCCTTATTACGTCATATTAACCACGATCGTAAAAGTTTTTGGCTTTACTGGTGACATTTACTGTGACATCTTGGTAGATATTTGAATAAATTTGCAATGACATCTTGGTGTCCTTTTCATCAAAATGTCATTGCAGTTTATCATATTTTCAGAGTCCGAAGAGGAAGAATTCACTCTGAATCTGGAAAATGACATGTTACTATATTGTTACGAAAAAAAATAAAATCAAGTTATCTATATAAAGGAAGGCTAGAAGATAATAATAAAAAAGTTATAAAGAGTTTTTTGTCGTTTTTCCCTAAGATGTCACGATGGGTCCTCATACCTGCACTAATCCATACAATGCATTTAAAAATCTATTCGGTCGTATAACGCAGTGTAAAATGTCACTCGAAGGATTTCAGGTTTTTCTGTACTGAATTATCTCTTTTGTTCCTTAGTTTAATTCCGGTCCAATATCTGTTTCCACTATCTCTCATTTTTTTCAAGTGTTGAAATGGTTCTTCGTGGTTTTTAAGGGCGTACCCTAATTTGATACCTATTTGTCGAGCGCTCAGTCTGTCATGACCGTTTAGTAGTGCCCAATCATTTTGAACATCAGATATATCTTGGCTGGTGTAAGAAAGAACATCATCAGGATCACCATGAGGACTAATCATGTCATCTACGAATTTTTGCCAAGGGTCCTCATTCTCTGCATAATAGTCAAATGTCCGACTCTTCTGTAATTCAGTTAATTCCCTCAATCGCTTGAAATATTCCGGAACTTTGTTGATGATCAGCCAAGACACAAATCCGTGAAGATTTTCCTGAAGCTTCTTTTCGATTTCGTTAGTCTTATCCCGATCAAATCGTCTCGGTGTCTTGACTGGTAATAATCGAAAACTTGTTGCTTCATCCTTTATTTTGGGTAAATGATTTGCCAGGTGAAATACTTTGAAGTCGACCCTTTTTTCGATGCTCCCTTTATACATCCGTCTAATACTAATTTCAGTTCCCTCAATAACGTTCTTCCAAGTTTCGGTTTCAAAGTACTTGTTATCGATTTCATTGATGACCCAAATATCTGCATGTAATAATTCTTGATACGCAAATAGATCCTTTTGGAGATTAGATAGCTTAGTTCTGACAACTCGTGGAAACACTTTAACGAAATTATTTATCAAGGTGGTTTTACCGCTATTTGTCGGACCTTGGAGAAGTAACGATGTTTTCCAACTAAAATCCGGAATGAGTGAATAAGCGAACTGTAGCAAAACCAATTCTAAGTCCTGTGTATTAGGAATGGCCTCTGATAGTCTCTCAAGCCAATATGTAGGATCTGGCTTTTCTATGAAAGTGAACTGTAGCTTAGATATGAATAAATCGTCACTGTTGTGTGGTAGTGGTTCAATCTTGCCATTCTTAGCGTCTTGGTGCCCGTGGCGATGGTCGCGTGCACGGACACGCCAATCGCGCCAGACCTGCCCGATGGTATGGCTCCCTTGGCCTCGATCTCCACCGCCGATCGCATCACGGAGGCCGACGTGCTGAGTTTCCTTCATTCTTTCGGCACCGGGGACGCCGCGCTACTGTTCGAAGCCGCCGGAACAGCGCTCCAGGTCGCCGCACCTGCAGATGGGCAGCGCGGGCGAATCTTCCCCTTCTTCACAAGGACTCCACCCCAACGCATGTGCACTCTCGACTGGAGCATCGCGGCCATCGGCGTGTTTCTCTCTAGGTCCAGCCCTAATTCCAGTTATCGGGAGTTCGTCGAGACCAACACGACGTTTGAGTTGACGCTCGATGGTGGTCTCTTGGAGACGATTCGAACCCCGGTCGTGCAGGTCTTTGCTACCACCGCGTTCCGAGGGTTCGGCGTTGCCGAGGGTGCACTAATCGCACCCGGTGTCCTGGCGGTCGGCCCCGCCCACACGCTGAATACCGTCATAAAACTAGACGGGGTGACAGAGTTTGACTTTACCGTAACGTTCTTCGTCGATGGGTCAGGGTCAGCGACCTGCACGGGTTAACCCAGCTCGAACACTGGTATCACCATGATCGGTTGAGGTAATCAAAGCCCCGAGCGTCCCAGCGGCGTTCGGGGCTTTGTCTGTTGGGAGTGACGCCCGTCCAACGCTCCCGACGATTGCCTTGACGCCTACCTGACGCGCCTACAGTAGCCTTGGTGCGTTGCCACACAGGACTGCGCCATGCGTCACGCCACAATTCTCGTTGCCATCCTCGCGTTCGTGCCGCTCGTCAGCGCGGCGGCCCAGCTGCGACCAGGTACGCGAGTGCGCGTTACACACCCGCCGATCTGCCTGCCCCCCACCTACTGCGTGGGTCCGCGTCAAAAAAGCGTGGGGACGTTCTTGGCGTGGAAGGCCGACTCGCTCGTCATGGAGAGCAATGGAGACACCCTCGCCGTGCCCCAAGATTTTGTGACAAAGCTTGAGGTCAGCACGGGGCGAGGCTATAGCAAAGCGCACGCGATAGCGGGGATGATTGGCGGGATGTTCGTGGGTAGCCTGATTGGAATCGCGATAGCCGATGTGACTGCCCCCGAAGAAGGGTGCTCCAGCTTGGATGTGACTGCGAAAAGAGATAAAGGGAACTGCCTAGCTAATGGTTTTCTTGTGGGTTTCCTTGGTGGTTCTCTTGTCGGGTGGGGGATTGGCGCGCTCATTCCTGGGGACCGCTGGGCGGACGTGCCGCTCGATCGACTCCGCGTGAGCTTCGGGCCGCAACGTGACGGACGGTTCGGGCTCGGGCTGTCGGTGAGATTCTAGCGCGTAGAACATTCTGCCATGAAGTCCCAGTCCGGCCACGGCTCTCCCATCGTCGGACTGGTTCCCACGTTCGTATCCATTCCATGTAGCCCATGAATAAACCCTCCGGTGTGTTTCCAAGAGGTTAGGGGGTGGGTGTCAACGGGGGCTCAACACCCGCTCTTGCGGCCCCGTGTACCACGCTCCACGTTAGCGCCTTGCCGGTGGGCCGATGGCTGGCCCCGCCGCCGCAGTGGACGCCGCCCGACGACGAGACCGCTAGGCCACCAGCGTAGAAGAGTTTATAGGTTCATGGACCTCGAAGACCAGGATAGATTTGACGTACTAATCGACGTCGTCCGGAAGGCGGCGGCGGATGATCTGAGTCTACAGGTAGATCGTGGCATGGCTCCGCTCAGTATCGCGTGGGGTGGCCGAGGTGGCGAAGTCTACTCGATAGTAAACGATTTGGATGCATTTCGAACGTTGCCAACCAGTGCAATGGTCGAACGGGTCATG
>JACZSS010000030.1 GCA_022574115.1 Candidatus Heimdallarchaeota archaeon
CAGATATTTTGACAATCTAGAGGGTAGAGCAGGTGATCTGGAGATCAGAGTGATGAAGTTTGAGTATCTCAAATATATTGCTGAGTGGCCAAAATTTGAAGAAGATAGCCTTCATTGGGCCAATCTACCAGCAACCACACCGGAGTTGCAACAACGTTGGTTTTCCCGTCAGATGTCGGATACCAAGATCTGGTTTGCCGTATTTCAGAATACGGGACAACAGGACAAGGCTCCTAGACCAGAAAATCCGATACTTATTTCTCGAATTTCTTTAGTAATGCCGGTCACGGGGAATGATCTAATCCTTGGCATTGTGGTGCGTTCAGACATGGTCAATCAGGGTGTAGGAACTAAAATTATTCAAATGATGCTCAAAATTGTCTTCGAGAAAAGTGATTTTTTCGGTGTATGGCTGGAATCGGTGAGTCACAATAAGCGAGCCATTCACATCTGGACCAAACTTGGATTTGAACTAACAGGAGAGCATTTTAGACGAAACCATTACGGTAAATTCGAATTATTCAAAGGATTCCGATATGACCGTTCTAAAGCCAATCTTTTACCGGTTGTCCAGTTTTTTTACGACGAATAGATAGATGTGTCGTTAGATTTTGCGTGATTTGGTAACTGACTTCATTCGTAAATAATCCTGATATTTCTTTACCTCCAAACGATTCTTGTACAATTTATCATTTGGAAACAGATCTGGATTGTCGGAAAAATTAAAGAAATGTAGTTTGTCAAGATCAACAAAAGATGGTGGTAATTCAAGCATCATATTATCGTTCAAGGCTAAATCGACCAACTCTGGTGTATGCAGAAAAAAGGTTCTAGGGAGACGTTCCAATTTATTGTTCCTAAGCCTTAGAGTCCGTAATTTTGGCATATTCACCAACAATTTTTCATGGACCTCGATCAGCCCGTTCCCCCCAATCGAGAAGCGATCCAGTTTCTTCAAATTTATGAAGAGTGAAGGGTTCAAATCAGAATACGCATTAAACTCCAGTAATAATTCTAGCAAATCCTCCAAATCGTCAAATATTCCATCTTCGAGCGAATAAATGATGTTATAATTAAGATTAAGTGTGGTTAACCTGCCTAAGCGTGAAAAAACGCCATTTGGTAAGTTCGTCAATTCATTGTGCTCAAGCGCTAGCGCACTCAAATTCTTGAGCGGACTGAATACATCTTCCGGCAGTTCCAAAAGCTGATTGATACTTAAATCGAGCATCTGTAGCGATGATTGAGATACAAACTGATCCGGAGCCACGGTTACCAAGTTATTTCTGCTTAGATTTAACCAAACGAGTTGTGCCAGCGGCTTAAACACTCCAGCATCTATCACGGTCAGTAGATTATTCGTCAAATCGACGTAGTCAAGGTGCGGACAGCTGGAAAACACATCTGGATCCAACTGTCTAATTTTGTTAGATCGGGCTTTGAGCAACGTTAATTTCTCCAATGGTTTAAGCGTCTCCACCTTGATCTCGGTTAACAGGGAGTTGGTGAGATTAAGGTGTTCTAAGTTAGTTAGTGATGCGAAAACCTGTGAATCCAATGTTTCAATTAGATTAGAATTTAGCTGCAATCGCTTTAAACTGCCTAGGCCCTCGAATGTATCAGGAGGTAAATTTTCTAACCGCAAATAGCTCAAATCCAGTCTCTCCAGTCTGTTTTCGACAATTAGTGTATCAGACGAACCTAAAATGCCCTCAAAGAATTCGATGCGATCTAGCTTAGTGAGGACATAGCTTAGTTGCTCTTCGGCCTGCATACTCGATCTGGTTATTTTTTTGGAGCTGGAAATTACTCGGAACCGGATAAATATTCTATTTCAAGCTTTGCAGCCAGCTTTTCCAACATGTCTTCGACCATCATGGAGAGAGTATAATCGGGCATCCAATTCCATTGTGCTCGTGCGTTAGTATCAGAAAGCGATTGTGGCCATGATTCAGCAAGTATTTGTCTAAAATCCGGATTGTATGTAATTTCAAAATCAGGAATATGTATTTGAATCTCAGCAGCAATTTCGCCTGGGCTGAAACTGAAAGCTGCGACGTTAAATACCCTACTGATCAGATTAGCATTATCTGCTTCTAAGAGCTGAAGCGTTCCCTTGAGACAATCTGGCATATACATCATGGGTAAAGTAGCATCAGGCTTGAGAAAACATTCGTAAGTCTTCTGCTTCAAAGCCTCGTAAAATATGTCCACTGCGTAGTCTGTAGTTCCTCCTTCAGGCATTATCCCCGACGAGATGATACCAGGATAGCGTAATGATCGAAAATCAACTCCCCATTTGGAATGATAATACTCCCCCAAAAGCTCAATATAGACTTTGGAAACGCCGTATATTGTATTGGGACGCATAATCGTTACATCCGGAGTATTGAGACGAGGGGTAGATGGACCAAATGCAGCCATCGAACTTGGTGTGAGAATCCTTAAATTATATTCTTTAGCAGCTTCTATGGCGTATTCAAATCCTCGAATATTGACATCCATTGCAAGCCTCGGATTTCGTTCTCCTGAAGCTGAAAGTAAGCTAGCATTGTGAACCAGCCAATCTACATTATAAAGCTCGACTGCGGTTGCGATTGCAGTGTGATCGGTCACATCTAGACGTTGATACGGACCCAGATCTTCAAGTTCCTCGTTTGGGCTTTCAAGATCAGTACCAATGACGTTCTCTTTCCCATATTTGGTACGTAGGAGAGCGATTAATTCAGTTCCGATTTGTCCTAAACTGCCGGTCATGAGAATTCTGGTCATTGTTAATTCAGCTCAAAATCTGATGTTAGCTAGCTTAAAACTGGTTTGCGGGTTTAATTGTGATTCGGATGAGGGTTGATTTAGAGATTTTTATGAGTCGGTGAGCAATCGAATAATCAGCGAAAAGATAATTTCTTAATTCTTAGCCATACAAGCCCCATTAAAATCAATAAACTCACACTGTCAAAATAAAGGACCAGGGCCGTGGATTGATGAATACCATCAAATGAGCTCCAGTTAAGCGGCTTATCTTCATATATTATTTCAATCCTTGATTGATTATCACGCGAGACAATGAAAGCTCCTGAGCTACTATTATCCGTTGTCATTTTAAGGTAATAAAATCCCGAAGGCAGCTTTGAAGAATTTCTGGTGTTAAAAGCGAGGTACCCGACCGTTGATCCATTGGAAATACCATCAGAATGGATCACCGTAGTTGTTTCTTCGGGATTCAATGTCTCGGTACAAGTGCTGTAATAGAGCGGGAGATCTGAAGGCTCACCAGTTGTGTTGAGAACCGTAATTGGTATACCTCTTTGTGTTGGTGAACAGGAGCTAAGACGATAAACAATGACCTCTGTACTCTGTCCATTGGTTTGGATCTGGTAATAGATTAAAAAATGAAAATAGGTGACATTTTCATCCGCCTGGCTGCTTTGTGTTTGAAAATTGGGATTAATTTCTGTAATTCTTGAGGTAAATTTCACTGATTCAGGATCTGATGAAGTTGCTGGATTAAGACTTGTCATTAATATAAACGTCAGCAAGATGGTAAACCCTCCCCTCATGCTTTACATTTAGGCAGTATAGTATTTAAAATGTCTTTGCCTTTTTCTGCACATCAAATGAATCAAAGCAAAGTATCATAAGATCTTCAATTGTACTAAGCTTATGGAAAGTATACCCTTTGATGAATCACCTGATCAACCGACCGATCGATCAGTTGAGGGACTATCTGGAGATTCTTTCGACGAGTATTATACAACCAAGAGTGGACCGACTAAAATCGTTAAAATATTTGCTTTTAGCATGGTGTTCTCCCCCTTCTTCAGCAGCGCGGTCTTACTGATTCTTTTTTCAGGCGCGCGACCCATACCAGTATTGATACTTTCCATCTTACTAGTACTGATGCTTTTTGTACTCTATACTATCTATTTCAAGTACAAATTGGAGCATCACCAATTAATTCGCGACACAGAAAATTATCAATCGCTTGAAATCGTATCTCCCAAGTAGCAGATAAAAATTATACTGACTTAGTAAGAGACTATTCTCATATTTTAGGCAATATTCGTTTCTCTGTTAAACTAGTTGCTTAAGTGTTTAACCACCGTATTAATTATTTACCTACGAAATAATTGTTTAATCTTCGTTATAATAGTTATACTAGAGTACCCATCGTTCAATTGTAAGAGAATTAGTCATAGAATGCATCGAATTAGTTGCTATTCAATCGTTATTTTTCATCGATTCTGATCGATATTATTGCATACAATGTATTATCCAATCATGTATGCAATCTTTTTCTTATGTAATGCCAATAATTACGACTATATGAATAGTTAATTTAGATCGACAATGTGCGCAATTCACATCAGTATCAGCGGAATTATCGACTAGCAATGATGCTAATAGATATTAGCAGCTCAATTATTAAGACACATTTATTATCCACATGTTATCCAGGACTAGATGTTTTGACCACGGAAAACCAAAGTTAATTAAACCCACCTGAAAAATGTGTTTATTCCCTTCATAGCCATCAATTAATTTATAATTAATCACGTAAAATAATTCATATGAGCTCCGATCACCCATCCCTAGACAATCGGCGGCTTAAAATAGAGATCCTTCAGACCTTTTTTCAACACATTAATAAACGAGATATCGATAATTTAATGCGCAGCCTTCATGACAATGTTGAACTGACTTTATACGATAACGCTGCTGCTGAGTACACCAAGACCAGCTGCAAAGAGCAGGTGAAGAAATACTTCGAAGCGTTGTTTGCTAGGAATATCGAAGCGCACATTGACGTACACAAAATTTTTGGTTTTTTTTTTGTGGGCAATTAATATTTTCAAACAATCAAACACAGATCGAACAATCAAAAAAAAATCGCTTTAGTACTACTTACGGGGAAGTTACATTGGATTCAATCGACCGGTTTTGTTAGAATGATATGTTTAGTGGGCTAAAAGTTTATTTTATCTCAAATTATGTGTTGTTTAGGATGAATATTGACTACTCGGCCAAAGATGATTCGACCCCAGTTCGTGGACTCGGTCGTGCAATCAAGATTTATGGCTATGCTCAAATTGGTATCTTTGTTGCTGGAATCGTTCTTGTTGTCATATTGGTAGCTCAGGTCATTAGTATCGTAACGTCAGCCGCAGACCCAGGCGAACCGATCCAAGAATTGACTGGTATTATTCGTACTTTCGTCGTGATGCTCATTATTATTGGTCTGGTTAGTACCTTTTACCTCTACCGCATCTACCAGTCAGTGCGTCAATTTACCCCCGACAACACTTTATTAACGAATGACTTACACAGAGCAAAAAAATTATTTCTAATAGCCATCATATTACAAATTATTGGCGCCATAATGGCCTATTATTTAGTTAACATACTACTCGATGATTTAGATCAACTCGCGTCTACAGACCCCACACCTGATGATTTCGAGCAATGGCTGACCGAAAACGATTTCACGGGTGCGACCGTATTGTCGAATCTTTTTGCAATCGTGATCACCATAGCGATGATGATATCATTTGATGCTCTAGGAAAATGGACCGAGGAAATATCTACAAAATCCAGAACTTGGGGATTTGCTGAAGCCAAAAACAAATTGGGAACGATCCGCATAGGATTTATCATTCTTATTCTCGGACAAGCTTTTACAGTAATTAATGCCGTGGGGATTGATCGAATTGTACCATTTATTGGCTCGGTGGTCTCAATCGTTGGATTCATCCAAACTGGAAACCGACTGGACAATCTTCAATCCGTTTCGTTACAGCATCCGACGACCAATTTACGCACTCAATTAGCCTCATCAGAGGCTTATCCCCCGCCAGTTGAGGAACCTTTTCAGATAACGGACCCTGGACAAAAACGGATCTACTGTTCAATTTGTGGTTACGCAAATCAGGCAACCGCAAGTTATTGCAACAGCTGCGGTGAGAAGTTAACCTAAGAATACAGGTTCAGTTAGCAAATATCCAATCGAAATCTATCTGTATTATTTTCACAACCTAACTTAGTACAGAATTTCCAACCCATAGTTTAGATCCGACTTCATTCGCTGAGCAAGAACCACTTTAAACTCGTATGATAACACATAATTCAGTCAACTCATCCTTCGTATTAAAAGAGGCACGACAAACGGAAAGGTATCACACTCACTTAATAGTCAGGTTGTTTGACGACGACCTGTATACGCTTCACCTCGAAACGATTCTTCACCCTGCAATTCAATGCGAATTAATCTAGGCGTTCACCACTACGAGATCAAAGCTAATTAATCAGCGAATGATAAAAACTGCTCAACAGTAGTATATTAAACAACGGATCAATTAGTTTCCCATTAGTACCAACAATTAAACGATAGTAATGCATGATAAACTAAAATATCATATATTAAACTATTATACCACTGATTAAACCTAGTCAACTTAGATAATTCGTCTTTATTTTTACCTCTGTAGGTATACACAAATGATTTTTCATTCGCTCGGTTTTTTTTATAATCCCGAAGAGTTTATGTAGGATTAATCAAATAAATAAATCAGGAGATTAATGCGTCAATTTACTCTTACGACTCGCCAAATGAGTCAAGATCAGATCTATAAATTGATCCGTCAACTTATTCAAGATTATGAAAAGGGTAAGATCAAAAGTCAAAACGACAACACGTTTGAATTTTCAACCGGGTCAAATTGGACCAACACTGTAAGCTTAAAAGAGGCTAAAAAAGAATTTGTCCAGGGTACCATAACTGTTGTTCCAACTGAACAGGGCTTTATACTAGATTCGCTAACGATCGCCAGATCTAGGAAACATAAACTAACTATTAAATTTCAGCGAGCATCTTTCTTAAGATTTTATTATGTGGTCTCTGCACTTCTTTTCAGCCCGTTTATGTTGTTCGCTCTTTTTGCGACCAGTAAAACAAGTGTACTACTAATCACCGCAGGTATTTGTTTCGGATTGCTACCTATCATCTTGATAATGATTGGATTTAGGTTTACCTATGAAGCTGAATCAATGTTTATCGAGTTTTTCAACGGAGCGATTTATTATGCGGATTACATTTCTCGATGGAGAAAGCCAATGAGATCTTTGAATCTTAATCTTCTTCCATAAATTGTAATTCCGTTAGATTCAGGTAAGCTCAGCTTTGTCAACGTCTTCACTGTTTATCCTTTCTCTAACATCGTTCAATTTGGATTGTATTTGATCAGCTTCAAATTGATAACCGTATTTTTCTTCCAGCCCCCGCAAATAATGTAATGTGTTTCCATAGTTCTTCAAATCGTTTAAATCATTGTAGTGAGTCAGGGCAGTTTCAAAATAATCCTTTGCAGATTGATAATTCGACAAATTTGTTTCTTTTGAGCTGTAAATCAAACCTAGGTTATAGTTATTTAGGGCTGACAATGACAGTTCTCCGGTCTCTTCACATACTACCAAACTTTTCTGATAATAATCCATTGCAAGCTCAGGTTCCCCTAATCTAGAATAATTTGCCCCTAAGTTACACAACATGGTAGCAGTGTCTCTTGAAAACTCAACTTCCTCCGCAAGCTCGAGTGACCAGTTATAGAACTGAATCGAGCGTTCATACAGATGCTTATCTTGTAAAAATAACCCAAAATCAAATAAATTAGACGCTACCATTTCCTCGAACGATGATCCGTCCACATCGGATGATGAATCATACTGCTGCTTGAAAAATTCTTGAGCTTCCTTCAGTCTTCCCATCTCATATTCTAATAATCCCAAGGATTTATAGAGTTGACGGGTTCTTGGATGAGGACCAAGATCTTTCATTGTATCAAGGCTCTTTTGAAAATATATTTTTGCAGCATTAAATTCTCCTTTCTGAAAATAAAGAATTCCGAAGTGGGAGTTTAAAGCTGCCAGATCTCGATCGTCATCCGCAACTTCGAGTAGCTGATGACCTTGCTTTGCGTATTCAAGCGCTAAGTCATAATCTCCTTTGTTATCGAGAAAAATCGACATATTAGCCAAACTTGGTACTAAACCTGCTGAATTAATATTTTCAACTATGGTGAGTATTTTATCGAATATTGGTTTGACAGGATGAACTGGTATACCACTGTCAGATTTTATTTGAACAGGCATAAAATATTGGTTGGGACTAAACTCTCCTGTTAATTCTCCATAATCATCAACTCTCCAATACCCAATAATGTCTTGTTCCGTTACAGCACTTTTCGATTTAGTATCAATTTTTTCATATACTACACCACTTGGATAGTTTTTAGCTTCTTGAGTTAATTGTATTAAGTGCTCATTGAAAATCTTCTCGGCAATGTTTTCCTTCAAATGAGAAAACCTGGACCGATAAGCATACGTATTAGCATAGTAACCCAAGAAAGCACCGGTAAATATCAACGAGTAAATACCTGTAAAAAGGAAAAACGAATCTTCTTCCACCCAAGTGATCAGCGCCCAATTTATTAAATAAAAGACGGCACCAAAGAAAAAAATAGCATGACGCCCTGCGACAACATTACAACGGAAGCCACAGTAGGTGGGACTACCACGATTATCCAAACTTTGGTTTGTTAGTGGGTCCCCGCACGTTTGGCAAACTGACTCGTCATGTGGTTGGTTGAACTTTTCTGATGGAGCCAATTTTCTACGCTTGAAAGTCATAATTGTGAGAATAACCATGATTACGATTATCCATACCACAATATCGGCTTTGAATTGATAAAGAAGATCAGCAGCAATCAATGTTGCCACAATGGTGAGATAGCTTAATGAACCATGATTAATCCGAATTTCGGGAAGTCTGTATGATTGATATAATTGATAAAACACAGCTCCAGTTAAATATAGAAGGGCAGTTGTAACACCTGAAAACGCAAAAAAGCCAAACATGTCTTCCAAAAATATTGCCGATCCATAGATCCCAATTGTGATTATGACGGCAACGACATAAAGTGGAATTATTATTTTTAGCCGTGGAGCCACCTCCTCATTAAAGGTTTGTTTCCAGGTTCTGATGGTCCCATAACCATGAAGCAAATTAAACTGACGTTGGGTATCATCAGCCTCTTTTTGCCTGTTATCCTTCAAGAGGAGGTCCTTGAGATTAGTTAAGGCCAGAAGATTGGTGGAATCGATTTCTAAGACTTTCCGAAAAGCATGTTCAGCCTCTTTCAATTCCCCTCCTTCTTTGAGCACCACTCCCAAGTTGTTCCAACCATTAGAATGACGGGGATCAATTTCAATCAAAGCCAAATACGCATCTTTGGCTTTTTGGCTTTCATGCATATCGGAATACAAATTGCCTAAATTATAGAGAGCAGTCGGATGATCAGGATTCAGAACAAGTGTACGTTGATAAGCCGTTTCTGCGTTTTTCAAATTTCCTTCTCGTCTACTTAAGACTCCCAAGAGAACCCATGCCTCCTCATTAGTAGCATCTATGCTTAGCAGTCCTTCAATTGTCTCTAAACCCTCGAGATATCTTCCGTCACTCATGTGATTATAGCTAATCATCATCAGAGCTTCAATTTGGTAAATCTGCAAGCGAGAATCAGCATTGCCTGTTTCATCAAAATATCGTATAATAAGCGCATATTCTCGATCATCTAGCAAGCGTTTCAATGTGTCCTCATTATAGTTGCTGAAGTCGGGATTTGTCGCCACAGACAATCAAACGCACAGAATCATTTAAAGTTGTTCTGAACTCCGAATGAACAGGTGCATCTGATTTTACGGCATTGCTTAGTCAGTTCAAATTTGGGCACAATTATGTGTGAAACTCCGGACCTGCACCAGTCAGCATACTTAATATTACAGAACCAACTTATTCTCGGATCTAGTCCACCGTCAAATCGCCTTGAATTATCAATATGGTTTTATTGTTCTTTTCTCAGTCCTATCTTTACATGTGTTAAAGAAAAAAGAAAGAAAATTAAATTTACAAGCAGATCAATTATTCAACTAGTTCGGACAAATGATCGACGGAACACCTTAAGTAATTTTCAACGGTATGGATGGTAGTGAGAATTAAACTATTTGTGGGAATGCTTGTTCTAATACTGATCAATTCCAATCCGAGTAGTATCACTGCAGCACCTCAAGTGCTAAACATACGTCTCGGCACATCGATGACCTATAACTTTGACTTTAAATTTTATCCCAATACAAATCTGAGTGCAACTCCCTTGTATGACAATATTGATCAAGAAATAACATATGTCGTGCGCGATATTCAGTACCTGTCAGATAATTCGACACAGATTTTCATCGATGAGCTCGACGTTGGATTCAATCGAACCTACGTAATGGAGGCTTGGGATTTATCATCTTACATTGTGCATACAAACTTCCAATATTTTCAGGATCAGTACACACAAATAAATCTGACATCTGAAATTAATGAGTCATTTAATACTACAACGAGAACCAAAGTAGAAGTGCTTGAAAACGGGTCCCTGATTTTTTATGAAATTCAGAGATCTTCTGTTTCTTTGGCAGATGGAAAGCCTGCGTATCAGCGGACCGAACAAAATTTGGTGGAAACAGAAACAGGATACGTATTACAAAAGACGAAATTAATTTATCGACCAAACGCCGAGATGATTGAAGTAAACACATACACACTTCTTGAGGTCGAAGAGAACACAGAGGGAATCGTTGTTGAACCTGATTTGCTAGTTGAATCTGAAAAAACAGGAATGCTCTCTGAAAACACGACATCATCAGATAATACACCGCGCTTTCAGACCATGACAGCTCAAGTTACTGCTAGCACTCAAGAAAATAGCACCGCAACTTATTCAGCCACAGAGGTTTTGTTTTGGCCTTACTTTGTAGTCTTGGTCCCAATTATTGGAAGTCGGAAAAGATAAAACTAGTAGAGAGTAAGAAAATAAACCGGTCCGCCATAACTAGCTAATGAAGCGGTTCCGTTTAAATTTAAGTTGGATCGTCAAATACAAATTCATTGATGAATCGGTAGGGCATTCATTCTTGTTTGATGTTGACATTATGTAACCTACAGTTTAATCTTGAGCAATTGGACTCAATGTGACCAATACAACCTTCGAAGCTTGATTCTTTGTTGTTACTAAACATTTACAGACTATATTAATAAAGTAACACCTATGCTAAATTACCGAAAAGGTGTTAATATGACGAAAAATGTAATACTAGCAG
>JACZSS010000542.1 GCA_022574115.1 Candidatus Heimdallarchaeota archaeon
TGTGATAGACAGCAAGAGTGTAACACTGCAAGGTGCGGGCGAATCAACGGTGATAAGGCCGTCCGGACCCGGCACGCTCTCATCATTTTACACGTATCCGAGTGATACTTCTCTTTGTCCAAATCTCACTGTTGCTGAATACGAACCTGTTGATGGATTAGATCTTAGCAGCGCTATTGAAAATTTTGCAATAACTGGTAGCTACGATTTGATTATAGCTGTAGGCTTTGAGGCAGTAACAGCTTTGCAGACCTCTGCTGAAAATCACCCCTTACAGAATTTTACTATTATTGATGCATACGTGGGTTTACCCAATGTAGCTTCTCTTGTTGTCAACGAGCAGGAGGGTTCTTTTCTAGCGGGCGCAATGGCTGCAATGGTTTCTCAGACCGGCATTCTTGGTTTTTTGGGGGGACGCGATATCGATTTAATCAACCGTTTCAAGCATGGTTATATTCAGGGTGCTTATTATATTAATAATAGCATTACCGTTCAAGTTGCTTATACCCCAGATCTGTCGAATCCTTTTGGAGATGTTATTGGTGGACAAGCCGTGACAGAGGAATTTATTGCAAATGGTGCTGATGTTATTTACGCTGCCGCTGGACGCGCGGGACTGGGAGTATTTGATGCAGTTACTAACACAGAATTAATTGGCGAGATTTACGCCATAGGCGTTGATTCAGATCAGGATTCGATCTCGCCAGGATACATTCTAACTTCCATGATGAAACGTTATGATAATGTTTTAGAATCGCATCTGCAAGCACAACTTGAGGGGAACTGGGTTAAAGGATTCCAAAACCTGGGGTTAGCGGAAAATGCTGTTAGCCTGAGTAATATGACCCAGACACAGCTTGAAGCCAATGCAAACTTCACCAATGGAAAGACTCGTCTTGAAGTCATTGAAGATTTGAAACAGGCTATTATTAATGGAAGTATAGTAGTTTCATCGTCTTCTTCGCCTGATGTGCAAGCGATCGATTTCACCCCACCGCGACTTAACTCTCCTGATGATTTTAATTATGAAGTAGGGTCAACAGGAAACGAAATCGTATGGAACGTGGGAGATATTAATGTTGGACACTACAATGTGACGAAAGACGGGTCCGTCCATGTTTCCGATACACCGTGGAGTAATGGAGTAATTACTATGAATGTCGATGGACTTGATCCTGGGATCTACACGTTCATAATTAATGTATACGATGCTGATAGCAATGTGGTAACCGACTCTGTTATTATCAGTGTTGTTGATTCTCAAGCCCCAGAAATCAGTTCTCCTGATGACATTACTTATGAAATAGGATCCACAGGAAACCAGATAATCTGGACGGTAGCAGATCTCTATCCTGATGTGTATAATGTGACCGAAAATGGATCTCTTGCCGTCTCAGATGTCATGTGGAGCAGCGGAGTCATCACGCTGAATATTGACGGATTGGATATAGGATTACACGACTTTACTATTAATCTTTATGATAGTAGTGGGAATATGATTTCGGACTCGGTAAATGTTATAGTAATCGAAATTGTCGCTACCACGACTCCGGAGATTTCAACGTCTGACGTTACAACTACTCCTGAAGATTCGACTTCAACTGATGATACAACATCAGACCCAGTAACCACAACAAATGTTGTGACACCGGATACATCAATCGAAACTTCAGCACCATTCGTGCCAGGCTTTGGGCTTAGCGTAACTTTGATGTCATTCTTCATGGTTTTGGTTATCTATTCCAAGAAAACACGTTCTGAGACATCGTAGACTGCACGTTTCAAATTCTTGTTTATCTAATACTAAACTCAAATCAAGGAAATCAATCATTCTGCATTATTCATTTTACTAATTGACACGTGTATCATCCCAGGGAGCATTTATTGGACTATCTCGATCGATCACTAGTTGGCGGATGATGAATAAAGATGTAAATTTACTTGTTGCCTAGCATTTTTCTGATTACAGTTGTTCCAATTGAGTGAAATGCTTCTTTTATATTGATCCCATCTTTAGCACTCGTGTCCATATAATGCACATCATATCCCTCTCTTGAGGTTCTACCTGATAGCATCTTTGCGTATTCTTGTCCTTTGGTAACTGGAATAGATTTTTTATCCCGCAAATCAGATTTATTTCCCAAGAGAATAATTGGTATGACCCCTTGACCATTATTCTTCCATATCTCCTCAATCCATTTGGGGACGGAATTAAAAGATTCGAGCTTGGTAACATCAAAAACACACAAACCAGCCATGGTTCCATTGAAAAATCTTGTTCGAAGTTGGGTAAATTTCTTGTCACCAGCCATGTCCCATACCTGATAAGCAACAGAGTATTTCTTGTCATCAACTGTAATCTCATCTTCTTTTACAGCAAAGTCGGCAGCAATGGTCATTAGATGGTCTCCTCTGAATCCCTTGCCCATGAAACGGTTACGTAAACTGGTCTTTCCGACTGCAGCATCACCTATCAGTGTGACTTTGATAACAATTTTTTGCCTACTCATTTAATGGGTCTCGTACGTTCGATCTGCTTGGTTTTTAAGAATTTAATTAATTCCCATGTGGAAAATGTAGAAGATTTCACCTTTTATGGTGTAACGCATTCACGGTTCTGCAGAACTTATCTCAAACTCCAGTCATTCAGAATTTTTAGATTTTGAGCGGAAGAATTCCTCAATTTCTTGGATGAATTCTTTCGTTATTTTTTCAATTCCATGAATTTTTGCCTGCGTTCGTAACTTATCCAAGTCAATCAATTTTGGATTTCTGACGTAAACTGCCAACGCATCTTCAAAATCCTGCTCCGAACCGAAAATTAGTTTATTCAGCACTAAACTCTGTGGATGGTCTATTTTAATGGGTACCGTATCGAATATTGCATCAACAGCTCCGTTAATACTATCTTGATCTTTTTGAGTGTTT
>JACZSS010000543.1 GCA_022574115.1 Candidatus Heimdallarchaeota archaeon
CAATAATACAGTAGGAACTGAATTTTTGAACTTAAGGTTTTACTTTGATTAATTCATTGGGGAATAATTTCATTTAGCTCCCACTAAGTGCAATACTGATTAACTGGAACAATCATTTACAATTGTGGATGAATTAATCAGTTTATTGAAAAATCAATTTTGTGGCTACATGACTGATCCGGACTATGAAAAGTCTGTTTTCAAATGATTGAATTTGCAGAAAGTTTGGACTATCCAGGAGGGAATCAAATGTTTTTTCTGATTAAAAATTTAGTTGGTGTGTAATTGACGGAAACTGTTAGACTGGAGAAAAGAGTAAGAGATCTGGAAAAACTTATTTCCTCTTGTAATAATTCAAATACTTACCTTTGAGACTCGCTTTACAAATTGGACGCCTTTGATTGTCAGTGACGATGACATCGACTTTGCAATAATACAATTCTACTCGATTATATCTCATTAAGGTTATTGGATCTGCTCTATTCAGGAGACCTATCACGAGAAGTACCACAAATATTGGAGAAGACCCATAACTTTCGTCGAAATCCAACAGAATCAACGGGGCGAACAATATAGTAATGGGCCAAAAAATACTCACAACCAGCATACCCACGATTGTGTCAACCAAGGTATAATCTTCCTGAATTCTACCATCCACGAGCAACTGAAATACTCCAGTGATCAGAAACACGACAAGTTGCCACGATGCTGCAATAAAATATCCATCCCAGTACTTTGAATTGTTCTCCTTATCCATATGAGTCATAAAGGCCTTCAACTTATGAATTTTTTCTATTTAATCAATCTATTTCTTATTCGATTCCCCGATCTATCAATTTGATTTGTAAAACTTAAGAGATCGAACAGCTGAATTTACAATTTTGTGTGCATTACTTGGATGATAGACTCCTTCGTAGTGTTTTTCAAAATGCAAAGCTTCAGCATAATCAAAGATTTCAGATCGAAAATTATGTTGGGGGGTTGATCCGCTGTAACTGCTGGAGGAGAATGATATTGCAAGGGGACGATTGTGATCTCGGGATCGATTTCTCCGTAGCTCGTAGAAAGATGAGGGGATTGCTACTCCATTACGATCAAAGACGATACCTTCAAGTTTCTTTAGCTTGCTGATTGAAGCTGGTAACCTAATGAATCCATTTCTCCTAAGATCCAGCACCCTGAGTTCGGTGAGATTTCCGAGGCTTTTTGGAAGACCGGTGAGTTTATTAGCAGCAAGGTCCATAGTGTCAATATGACCCTTGGCTACGTGAATTGTATTAAACCGAGTATAAAAATCAGGAGATTTATGAGTTTGTTTTCCAAGATCTTTGAAAAATTGCCATTCCAATTGAGGAATGTCGGTTTTATTGAACACCATCCTAACTACCTCTGGCGCTAGTCAAAAAAAGAATCCAATGATTTTTCTTGGACTTCTGTCTTACCGCTCAGTTTCTTTTTGGGAACAACGTTTACTTTTTCATCTTGCTCAAGTGTTGCTTCATCATTCTCCCAAAACCGCTCGATGGCTTTCTTCTTCTTTTTTTCCTTCCGCTTAGCCTCATCTACAAAACTACGTTGTTCCTGTATTGATACTGGTGATCGTGACCGATAGTCCCCTTCAGAATATCTCCTGTCAGGTTTATCCTTTGGTGGATCACTTTCCTCCTCACCCATACTAAACATCTCTCCCAAACCTTGCTTATTTTTATTTGTTTGAATGGTAACAGAGCTTAACTCACCCATTTCCTTACTCATTTCAAATTTCTCATCAAGTGCTTTCTCCTCGCCCTTAATATCATATTTTAACCTACCAAAGTACTGCACCTGGGGAGCCTCGACCAGCTCCACCAGAGCATTGTCCAACACTTTGACATAGTACTCCTGGTCATATTTATCATGGCAGCAGGATTAAACTGCAGTATTCGATTAAGTCTCGGTTCAATCAAAACATGAGTATCATCGATATTCAGTATACATTTCTTTCTTTAGAACAACGGAAAGGGTGTCCTGACTACAATGAGGACAAAATAGTTTGAACCGTCTAGTTTCAATAACCTCATCCAAATATTCCAAATCAGAAGTGAGTCGCGCATAATAATGCTTGCAATTCGGACATTTCAAAGTTTGGATTACATACTCAAGATCTGTTTTCCCAAGATCTATCACCACCGCTTTTCCATCTTTAATGTATTTTACATATTAAATCGATTGTTGATCGCTCACCGACACCATATCCTTATCTGCGTAATGATATTAAATATTTTCGAGATGTTGCGTTTTCATGATCGGTGGATCGATATGCCTATCTCGATAAAGTGCAAGCTCAATTCTTATAGTGCTGATCTAAATCGACAATGAAGTAATGAGTAGCACAGTTATGAGAGATGATCTTACCCCATTCGAAGTTGCGGATTTCTGGTTGAAAATGTTTGATGATCAAGAAAGTTGGGCCAAGGTGATAGATGATTTTTCCGCAAGGTACATAGCCGATGATTATGTGCACCTAGATTTGCCTTATCGGATTCCTGCCAAAGTGCATGGAAAGCAGGGATTCAAGGATCGATATGGACCAAAAGCATATGCCGGTCTGTCGAATATAAGCAGCACATATGGTCCTAACGACATTTTTGAGTCGAAAAAGGGAAATGAAACAACAATTAGTCTTTATTATCTGTTTGAGGCTGTCCATACAGGATACTATCTGGGTGTTCCATCTACCCAAAAACACTTGCAGGCCACGGGTGCACTGTTTATTCATTTTAGAGATGGAATTATTGTCATGTCTAGAATGGTTGTTGACACATTTTCTTTGTTATTGCAACTTGGAAAAGCAGCTCTTGGACAAGACAATAAATCAATTATTACCGAGTATATTGGCTCACTAAGAAATCTGGGTCTCCTACCTGCTGGCGATTATTCCT
>JACZSS010000544.1 GCA_022574115.1 Candidatus Heimdallarchaeota archaeon
GGTGAGGAACTTGGATCGAGAGGTTTTGCATTACCTAGATTACAACAAAAATATAATCCAGTGGTTGCATCAGTGATCTTAGGATTTGTTCACGGTTTTTGGCATTTTCCCGCATATTGGTTGGGAGGAGGGACACATAATGTTCCTATTATTTGGTTTTATTTCTGGTTATTTCCATTTACTATAGTCTTGACATGGATCGTAAATAGAGCTAATGGAAGTGTTGCCGCTGCAGCTTTAGTTAACGGATGGTTTGGTGTAACATTATCGGCAATTCTATTTTTACCTAGTGAGGACGATATGCCCTTAAACACTGATCTCCTCACATCGGTCGGCAATTTCTCTTTACTTTCAGCATATATCTGGATGGCCGTATTATTCTGGATTTTTGCCTAAGTATTAATTTTTAGCACAAAAGGGGATCTAGGGTATAGTAAACTAGCATTAGAAAGAAAACCACATACCACTAACGTTGACAGCTAATCATTCAAAATAAATTATGACTCGTCTCAAAAAATGAGTTCAATTGGATCGACCATCGAAAGGAGTTTGTAGAGGCATTGAATTTTTCTAACACTATTGAGATACGAATAGTTATCCATAAATGATGTTCTCGTCGATTTCAAAATCAATGTTAATCAAAGCGTCTAATTTTAATTAAATTGCGAATGATCTCTGAGTATAATACCCATTATTTTACCGATTAAACTAGTTTAGTAGATGACAATTATTGTTTGGTGATAAACGGCTTCATTGGCTTTCCATGATGCTCTGGAGCAATCATTTCATCCTCTTTTCCGACTTCTGGCAAATCTACCGATTGTGTCTCACCACAATCCTCACATTTCCACATCTGTTTAACGCCAGCCACACTTTCTTTGGTCTCTACATGATCCATCGTCTTTGCCGCATCTTTTAGCATATCCGCTGTAAATGAAAATTTCTTTTCGTCGTCGCTCATCATTATCACAGGTAACTTTTTTATTCAAATATTTTACTCAAAGTAATTGGACAAATCTATCGAGTATTCGAAATGAGAATCAAAAAATAATTGATGTTAACTAACAGAATTATAGATTTAATTTAGATACTAATATTAGGATATCATTGGTTTTAAACCAATTCCGGATTATCAGCTTAATACAAATTCCAATAATTTACCAAACCGGAATATCTTTGATCAATTATGTACATAAACCCAGATAAATAGAGTTGGAGCTAAGTATTGATTGAAGCTTAGACATAATTTAACTACGTTCTTCAATCAAATAATCAAAAATCGGAGTAAGACTATTTGAATTTGGTCATCATATTTAGCAATGACAACTAATGAACCGACAAGAGTACCAGTGGGAGGCAATTAAAAAGGAAATCACCTCCATATGAAAAACGTGATATCAATGGAAGATTTGAGATATATACTTCATGACGAAGATTTAGTAATTTTTGACTGTAGTTTTGATTTGAGCTCGCCGGACAAAATGTTTCTCAATTATCAGACAGAGCATCTTCCAAATGCAATCTATGCTCATCTAGAGCATGATCTTTCAGGCCCAGTAACAGATTTATCAGGGAGACATCCCTTGCCCTTAGTAGCTAATTTTAAAAAATGGCTGATGAAATTAGGAGTTAGCCTTAAGCATCAAATTGTAATATATGATAACTTCAATGGGGGTTTAGCTGCTAGGCTATGGTTTATGTTGAGTCAATTAGGATACACAACCGTGAGCTTATACCTCGGAGGTCTTGCAGAGTGGAAAGTAAACGGATTGCCAACAGAATCGGGATTTCCTAAACCCCGCAAATCACTCGAGGAGCTCAATGTGCAAAGTGATTGGAAGGGTAGATTTAGGATTTATTCTAGCTCTGAAGTGAACGAACTAATTGATAGTGAGCAATATAACCTAATTGATTCACGATCACCAGAAAGGTATCAAGGCGAGGTAGAACCGTACGATTCCATTGCGGGGCATATACCGAGTGCTAAAAACCATTTTTGGAAGTTGAATTTGGATGGAATACGTCCTCAACCTACAGAATATCTGCAAACTATCTTCAAAGAATTGATACCCGAATATAAAACCTCAATATTTTACTGTGGAAGTGGTGTTACTGCCTGCTTCAATCTGTTTATAGCAGACCAATTGGGTCTGTTTGCCGGGATATATATTGGGAGTTGGAGTGAATGGCTCAAAAATTACCCTGATAAGATCACTCAGGAGACTTAATCTTGAACAATTAGAACAAAGGAGATAGTTATGGACGCTGGTCATTTCGCTAATCTGAAGACAAAAATGCTAGATCATACGAATCATCTGAGAAATCCAGGTTTAAGCTACACAATTTCTAAAGATAATGTGCTTGTTGATAGTCAATTTATAGGATACCGGGATATTGAAAAAAAATTACCAATTGAAAAGAATACAGTTTTCAGAATTTATTCTATGACCAAACCTATAACCACGGTGGTAGCATTAATGTTGATCCAAGAGGGAAAGTTAGATTTTAAAGATACCATGACGAAATTTTTGCCTGATTTAAGCAATCTACAAGTCTATGTTTCGCAAACTACAGATGGATTTGCGACTGAAGAAATGAAAAGAGAAATTTTGATCCAAGATCTCCTCACCTGCCAAGCTGGTTTTTCCTATGGATTTATCGCGTCACACCCAGTTGATAGACTCTATCGAGATTTGCTCAGACCTAGGGTAACTGCCCCTACCAAATCTGAGATGCTGACGGAACTAGTTACTATACCACTATTTCACCAACCTGGAACACAATGGCATTACGGTCTGGAATTAGATGTGTTGGGATTCATTTTGGAACAAATATGTCAAAGAGACTTGAAAAAGATATTTTATGAATATTTATTTTCTAAATTGAGCATGTTTTCAACCGGATTTTACGTGAATCCTG
>JACZSS010000545.1 GCA_022574115.1 Candidatus Heimdallarchaeota archaeon
TTAAACAATTTTAACCCTGCTTCCAGAATATTCTCCTTTAGAGCCTGTTTCGTAGATGGTTTGAAGAAATCATTAAGAAATAAGTCAGACATAACACTTTCAAGGATCATGTTATCTGTTATTGGTAGATTATCAAATGATAACAATACCACATATCCTATTGGTTTGACGACTCTGGTCAATTCCTTTAATAAGGTTTGAGCGGTTTCACCAAAAAGACTGGCTGAGCCATGATACTTTGATACAATAGCATAATCAAAATAATCGTTGGGTTCACGAATAATGCTTCGTTCGAATCTAGAAAAAGGTATATCCTCGCCCCTTTTTACAAACAAATCTAAAGTTTCAGAATCGCCTAGCAAATAGGTCTCATTCGCTAGGCTTTTCAAATAATTGAGTGTATCAGAATTGATACTTTCATCAAAGCTTGCAAAGAGGATCTTGTCTGTAGCTCGTAAGCCGATTTCTTGGAATATTCTTTGAATTAGCTCAACATTTATTTTGTATAAATCAATATTGCCCCAAATTGCAAAAATGTTATTTTGCTTTATTGCATCCCGAGCAAGGGCAGTGGCACCCACTAAAGACCCCTTTTTTCCATCTTTATTTGCCTGTATAGTAACGAACCCCTTTCTTTCGAGTTTTTGCAGCGAGTTATAAAAAGAAGATCTAGAAATCCAACGATCTTTTGAAAGTTTGGAATTTAGTTCATTGAATACCACAAATCTCACTGTCCTCCCTGCAATCCTTACCAAGAAATTGAGAATATATAGCTCTACAACAGTCAGATCTATAATATCATCTAGGGTAACTGATCCTTTTAGTTTGACATCACTAGATTTAGATGATTTAGAAGTGGACAATTTTCTATATTGTACTCACCAAAATTGAATTTAATATTATCTGTTACGTTGAAATAAAACGGATGTTAAGAAAATTATCTGTTCCAATTTTGGAACATCCTTCAGCTTTTGTCTATTTTATTGATTTATCTAAAACTAGTTTAATGAGCCAATTTTCGTTAATACATTAATTTCGCCTTACATGTAATGTTTTATGCAAAATTAAGGTGATCTTCTCATGGTGCTTTTTTGTGCTCAATACAAGATTAGGTCATGCATATTGACCTTGGGCAATCATTGCATCTGCAACTTTAATAAATCCAGCTATATTGGCACCAACCACATAGTTGCCTTCTTTGCCGTATTTCTTCGCAGCATCTGCAACTGCGCTAAAAACGTTTGACATAATATCTTTTAATCTCTGATCAGTTTCTGCAAATGACCACGAATATCTTAAGCTGTTTTGGGACATTTCGAGTCCAGATGTAGCAACACCACCGGCGTTTACGGCCTTTGCCGGACCAAAACCAACTCCTGCCTTCAAGAAAATATCGATTGCGTCAGGCGTTGATGGCATATTCGCACCTTCACCGACGGCGATGACACCGTTATCAACTAACATCTGTGCTTCAGAACCATTCAACTCATTTTGCGTAGCACACGGTAAAGCCACGTCAACTTTCTTTTCCCATGGTCTGCTGCTGGCATGATATTCGACTCCATATTTGTCCGCATATTCTTTGATTCGACCACGACGATTATTCTTAAGATGAAATACAAAATCAAGCTTTTCATTATCAATGCCTTCCGAATCGTAAATATATCCGCTCGAATCTGAAAGTGTGACAACTTTTGCCCGGAGTTGATTCAATTTCTGTACTGCAAATTGGGCTACATTTCCTGAACCAGAAATTGCAACTGTTTTATTTTTGAAACGTTCACCTTTAGCTTTTAAAACAGCTTGCATAAAATAGACGGTACCATATCCTGTAGCTTCAGGCCTTACAAGTGATCCACCGAACCCAATTCCCTTTCCGGTGAGTACCCCAGTACCGTGAAAGTTAGTCATTCTTCGATATTGTCCCACCATAAAACCAATTTCTCTGCCACCAACACCAATATCTCCAGCTGGTACATCTGTGAATTGACCAATGTGCCGACCTAATTCAGACATGAAAGCCTGGCAGAACCTCATAACGTCTGCGTTACTTTTACCTTTGGGATCAAAATCAGACCCACCTTTACCACCGCCCATTGGGAGACCGGTTAAAGAGTTTTTGAAGACTTGCTCGAACCCTAAGAATTTTATGATACTTTCTGTCACGGTTCTGTGGAAACGGAGTCCGCCCTTATACGGACCAATTGCCGAGTTGAATTGGACTCTCCATCCACGTTGGACATGCAATTTTCCTGCATCGTCATACCATGGAACTCTGAATTGGATAATCCTCTCAGGTTCTGAGATCCTTTCCAATATTGCGTGCTCTTCATATGTCGGGTTTTCTTCTAAAACGGGCACGACTGATTCAAATACTTCTTCCACTGCTTGATGAAATTCTGATTGATTTGGATCCCTCCGCTTAATAGTTTTTAAAACGCTGGCAACGTATTCTTCTGTATTACTCATCTAGGATACTCCGTATGTTTACCTAAATAACCAAACAAATAATTTCTCCAATGAATGACTCTTCAAAATTACTCAATTGATGATCTATGCGATATATTTGTAATTGTATAATAAAAATATTGAACTGGACTCTCAATCAAGAGAAGAAAATGCTAAGGATTGTATAGCCCATGCAAAAATCAGGTTATTCATCTAAATTCTCTAAAATTACTGAATTTTCGAAATCACCTCAACAGTGTCCTCTTTAGTTAGTTTTCGTGTTGGTTTTTTAACATATTCTTCAAAAGCTTGAAGATCTTCTAGGTAGTCTAAATCAACGCAAGATTCGGGAAAGCTAGTTCGGACGAATACAGCATGGACGTTATACAGCTTTTTCATTCTTTTCTCGATATCATATTCTGTCAATCTACCCAGAAAATACTTGAAAATATATCGAAATGAAA
>JACZSS010000031.1 GCA_022574115.1 Candidatus Heimdallarchaeota archaeon
TAATTGATCTATAGCAGAAACTAGAATCATAAATGGGCCGAAAATAGCAAAATTACTATTATTTATATTCAATTATATGATTGACTTGCTCAAATTAGTAAATTCTTTGAAATGCGTATTGTATTCATAATCCTGATCCCGGTCTTATTTGTATTTAGCTAGAAATCCTGATTAATATGGCTCAGAGATTCTTAGGGCTGATAATCGATCGGAGTCAATTAATGTTACTCAGATTTTCATTTTGTTCCAATCCGTCAAAATATACGAACTCCCAAAACAAAAAGCGATCGATTATCTAGTCTCGGCAAACCCGAGAAGCTTTCATCTATAAATAGGATGACAAGAGCTAGTAGTTTGAGAAACCTATGATTAAAATGAATAGTACAATAATTGAAAAATTGAACTCAACTGATGTGGGTGAACTAAAAGAGGTTGTGTTTCTAGGTGATTCAATAACAGTAGGAACTGGTATTGGGGGTGCAAGTTACGTAGAGACATTACGTCAAGAGTTTGGAGAACCATGGAATTCTCCCAGCATTTATTTGAATAATTTAGGTGTGACTGGTCGTCAAGCTAGATATTACTCTGAAAATGGACTTCCTAGTGAAATTTCCAATCCTACATACGTTATTATACAACTGGGTACAAACGATCTACTTTATGGTGATCCGGAAATATTTAATAGATCGTATCGGCAAGTAATTGAGGATTTGATTGCATTAAGTCCACACCAAATTTTTTCTTTACAACTTCCGTGGTATAACCTTACTAAAGCCAATAGAATTCTAGATTATTTGCTCCAGACCGAGGGATTAAAATTTTTTGAAGAACTCGGATTTTTTGATGTTAAAAGTCCAGTAGACCAATCTGTAATCCCAAAATATCAGACTGTTATCAGAAGCATATCTCAGGAATTTGGAATTCGTTCAATTGATCTCTGGGAGTTAACTGAAAATCATCCCGAATATTATATTGATGATGAGATACATTTGAACCATTTCGGGGCATTGGCTGTTGCAGAGAAAATTAATCAAGAATTAGGATCGGAAATATTTGCATAAGAACTTTTATTTGATTCTCCCACATCTGAAGTGGAACCTCTCTCACTCCTAGTCACAGGAATCCTCGATGGATAATTTCTTCCTTATTGTCACAGTCACATGAGTGAGTGTAGGTGTAATATTGTCTGATCTAATCTGGGTAACGGATGGCAAGATTTGATCCAAGATCAACAGGTCAAACATTGTGATTCGGTTATCGACGTGGATGTTCTCTCTATCATTAAGGACTGTACTTGGGTAGTTAGATTTAGTCTCGGAAAACCCGAGATCATTTGGTCTATATATAGCATACAGAGTTCTGACAGTATGACACATTTATGACTAAACCAATAATGAAGATTATACTATTTAAAAAAATGGAATCACCCGAGGTTCTCGCTCGTACAAGTGATTTTGCTAAAGTTGAGTCAGGTCAGGGTCGATCGATCGTAACTCACGATAAGGGAATAGCAAAATATGGAACTAGAAAAATTATTATTTCAGATGGCCAGATATCAAAGACTGAGCAAAACTTGGAGGAATACTTATGATAGCGTTAAGGCTTAAAGAAAAGAAGATCGGAGCATTTTTCAATTCTGAAAGCGAATCATTAGCAGAAAAACATACAGACAAAGGAATTCCAAGTACTGCTCAAGACCATATAGATATTGTATGTGATTCGAACGCTAAAAGTGTTATTGATGTAGGATCTGGTCCGGGGAGTCTCCTCATAGAGATGCTAAAAAGAGGTGTGGAGGTCGGCATTGGGGTCGATTTAGCAGGTGACATGAACCAGATTGCAACTAGGAGGTTGAAAGAAGCGAAAATTGTACAAGACAGATATGAAATCATTGAGGGTAGTTTTTTAGAGCTAAACAAGGACAACTTTCCTGAGATTATGGATCAATATGATGCTGTATCTCTTCATTTGGTGTTGTGTTGCCATCCAGATCGAGAGGGGATGCTAAACCAAACGACTAAATTCAAACCAAAAACAATAGTTCTAACCGTGCCGAGAACGTGGATACTCATGAGGGCTATTGTTGGAATTTATGGTTTAATTTCAAAAATAAGAAGGCACTTTCAGCCTTATGTTCATTCTCAGAGATCTATAGATAGACAATTATTAAATGCAGGTTATAAACTGACTAATCGCAAGAAAACGCTGATGTTGGTAATGAGTAGTTACACCCTCAAAGAATAGTTAGTTTAAACGAATTTGGTTTATTCAGAATCCGAAAATAGATATTCTGATTCAGCTTCAACAGCTTCGAACGATCGCTCTCCATAAATAACTGCTACAAACCCCAGAATCCTTACAAAACTGGTTGATCCGTTTCCTATGACCCAAATTCATGAAAGCAATCAATTAGTGGAATACCTTCACCCCTCACTTTCGCCGTCGTCCATTATCGCCTTATCTGAGATCGATTGGGACCGATCATTTAACCACATTTTATACAAAAAGGTATTTACAGATCGATTTGACTAAATTTTTGTAGCGAATGGATGTCACTGGAATTCAAACTTTGATCGACACAGGTAAGTTTGAGGAAGCAATCCTAGCCACCGATAAATTAACTCATAATCAATTAGAAGGGAAATTGTACAAAAGCATAGCCTATGCGCTACTAGGTGATTTTCAATTAGGAAATGACTTTGCGAATAGTGTCTTACAAGAGGCCAAAGCCAACAAAAATAGAGAGTTAGAATTCGCTGCACTTACGTCGATTGCGAATATCAAATTATGGCGGGGTGATCCTGATTTACAAACCTCTTTAAACAAAACACACGCCAAATTGGCGCGATTGAGTGCCATAAAAGATCATAGATTGACTTACTGGGTGGGATTCCTTTATTTTGTCGAAGGGATATTTGGATTTGCAGCATTTAGTCTTGAAAAATTTGAGAATTACAATGAGAGACTAAAAAAAATTACTAACGACCTGAATTGGAACTTTTTAAAATGTTTTCTCAAATACACTCAAACTACAAGATTGATACTCTCTGGGAACATAGATTCTGGAATCCCAGAGCTTCAAAATCAACTGGATCAAATCTCAAATTATGATTATAAGCTCCTCGAAGGATACATCCACAGCAGTGTAGCTGCTCTTTATTTAATCGCCGGTGATTTTGAAAAATACAGGGATTTTGTTGACTCAGGAGCGAAAATTTGGAAAGAAATCAAATTTGCTATGGGTGAAATCTATTATCACGGCGGAATAGGGTTGTATTATTTGAATATGGCAAACTTGACGCTGGCTTCAAGTCATTATCAAATGGCTCTCAAGATTTCAGATCAGTTGGGTACGAGGATGTCGCTTGGAGCAATATACCGATTTACAGGTGAAATACATTATCGAAGAGGTGAACTAAAAGAGGCATTAGTTTCTTATCAAAAAAGTCTGAAAATCCGCCAAGAGAGTAATGATATTCTTGGAAGTGGAGATTCTTATGCTCATCTTGGGAAAATTTACCAAGAATTTGGAGATTTGGAATTCGCTCTTGAGAATTATGTAAAAGGGCTCGAAAAGCGAAAAAGTATCAATTTTATCTCCGGAGTTGCATCTTCATACGATTTAATTGGAAAAGTCCACATAGAAATGAACGAGTTAGAATCAGCAAATGAATATTTTAACAAAAGTTTGGGAATCAAGAGGAAATTAGGAAATGAGTTCTCAATTGCAGCAACGCTATTTAACCAAATTAGGATCCATTTAGAACTCGACACAGAAATGGTCCAATCACTTTTTGATGAATTGCAAAGCATCAATAACAAACTCGAGAATAAACACATAGATCTTTACACCAAGCTTGCCGAGGCACTTATTTTAAAAAATAGTACGAGGGGACTGAAAAAATCTCAGGCACAACTGATCTTATTAGATCTCGTTCAAATGAAAATGGTTGATCATGGACTGACAGTCATTGCCTTACTTAATCTGACTGAAATTTTACTCTGGGAATTAAAATCGTCAGGTAATAAAGAAATTCTGAGTGAAATTGATGATGCAATTACCAAGTTAGTAGCAATTGCAAAATCTCAGAATATACCATCTCTTTTTGTTAAAACATATTTATTTAAGTCAAAACTAGCGCTATTAAATCTAGAGTTCGATAAGGCAAAGGAGCATCTAAACAAGGCTCAAGAGATTGCTGTTAACAAGGGATTGAGGTATCTGGCTATCATGGTCTCCAATGAACTAGATGCCCTGCTTAAACAAATTGACAAATGGGAGGAGCTTGTCCAAAAAGAATTGCCTTTTGATCAAGTGGTTGAATTAACCCAGTTTGAGCATATCTTGAAAAGAATTAATCCCCAAGAAGATGAAAATATTATTCCCGAGGAGCCAGTACTATTATTAATACTGGGGGAAGGAGGAATCACCATCTTCTCGCACAAATTTAGAAAATTAGACATTAAGGAGGAATTAGTAGGTTCGTTTTTAAGTGCGATTAACACATTTGGGAAAGAGACTTTTTCCCCCGATGGATCTATTGAGCGGATAATACATCAAAATTACACTATATTGATAAAAGCAGTCAGCAATTTTCTGTTTTGCTTCATAATCAACGGAAATTCATATTCAGCTATCCAAAAATTTGACGCATTTATTGACAGCGTTCAAGCTTCTGCAATCTGGGGCGAGCTGGTAGGATCATCAAACATTTTGAAAAATGAACTACTAGTAACTTTGCAGAGAATTTGTGATGATCTGTTTATTTATGATCAACCACCTATTGAGATTAGCCAAATCACTACATCCAGCAAGACAAAACCCGTCGATGACACTGAGTATTTAGAAGTACCCACAGAATTGCTTTCCTACAAATTCCTGCTTAACCCTGTACGATTATCTATTGTCAAAATTTTAAATAGTTACTACCGATATCCCGCTGCAGAATTGAGAAAATTATTAGGGATTCCGTGGGGAACTTTCAATGATCATTTAGAGGCGTTATCGAAAAAAGGCTTTATTGAATCTCAGAAGGAATTTATTAAAGAAACTCCTAGAAATATTTTGTACCTAACCTCTGCTGGAGAATCAGAATATTCCTCGCTGAAATCGATTTTACGTTCAGTAATTGCTATTTAATGATGTAGCCCGAATCTGAATAATAATAATCATTATCGATCGATTGAAGTCACTTCCTATAATAGAATCACAGGATAACCTTGGTCCATCGATCACTCATTAGCTATTATGACTGCTACCTTGCCAGCTGTTCTGCCTCGTTCATAATATCTATGAGCTTCTGCCAGATCTTTCAGGTCGTAAGATTTTTCAACAACAGATCTAATTTTTTCCTCTTCACTCAATTTTGCTAAGTACTGGAGATCTTCAGAGTTGTAAGTTACGTCAAAATTTCTGTATTTTTTCTTTCTGAATTTATTCCCGAGCAAGGACAAGATAAATCTAGTTATTGACATTTTTGGATTTCCAGCATTGACAAAAATACCATTTTGTTTCAAACCTCCCTTCCACATGGAGAAAGGAAGCTTACCAACAGCATCAAGTATAAGATCATATTTCTTATCATGTTTGGTGTAGTCCTCCTTTGTGTAGTCAAAGAATCCATCGGCACCAAGACTTCTTACGAGCTCTTTATTCTTTCCACTTGAAACGGCAGTTACCTTTGTTCCAAATACTTTGGCTAATTGCACAGCAAATGTTCCTATCCCTCCTGAAGCCCCATAAATAAGCACCTCCTGTCCTTCCTTTATATTACCACTATCTCTCAATCCTTGTAAAGCACTTAAGGCGGCCATGGGCACCGAAGCAGCCTCCGCATATCTCATATTTGATGCCATTTTTGAGATATTTTTCGGGTCAACAACTAAAAATTCTGCATAACCTCCAGATCCTCCATAAACCTTATCACCAATACCTCCAGGTCCTCCATAAACCCGATCACCAATACTATAGCCGGTTACATTTTGACCGCATTCTATAACTTCTCCTGCGAAATCAAATCCTAAAATTTGATATTTTGGTTTGCGTATTCCAGTTGTCAATCTGGCAAGTCCAAATACTGCTTTTTGTCCGCTTCGAAAAACAATATCAATTGTATTAACCGATGAAGCGTATGTTTTGATAAGAATTTCATCCGCTGAAATTTCAGGTCTTTGCATTTCTCTGAGCTCGAAGACATCTGGAGTTCCAAATTTCTCATACACCATTGCTTTCATTTTCAGTATTGCCCTTTGATCTATATTGTATTCTACCATCTGAGATGACTGTTTCTCTGGTTCCATATTAATCATAGTTATGTCATAATTATTGAGATCGACATTCTTTAAATAGACCAAATGTTCTCGGGTTTCCCGAGAATGATAACAACATCTAATCAATCGATCAAAACTGTTTCTCTTGATGATTAATTCACTCCTATCCATATTAATCAAAAATTTGATGGGGATTAACATATAGAATCCTTAGTGATTAATCACCTGTGATGGCTGAGGCAGGAGATATTGGATTTCTCATTATTGCTGGCTTGGCAAATGTAATACTAGTTCTAATTGCAGTTATTCCATATATCCCCTGGTAATCGAGAAAAGTTAACAACGTCTAAGAGTTCAGTATCATATGAAGGATTGATCAATCGATTTGAGGATTATTAATCTGAATGCGAACGATACTTAACAATTCAAAATTTCGATCGATCGAAATTCGACACAAAGCTAAGCAGAGATCAATGAATGAAGGAAAATAATGTCTCGCCAATTAACAACGAATTACATAATTAAGTCTAAATATTATTTCTCACCGAGTTAACATGCCAAATCAAAATTGGCGAGGTACCCAAGCCTGGCCCAAGGGGCGTGCCTGGAAGTAGAGGTTTACTAGTTAGCACGTGTGCCTCCGCACTCGCGGGTTCGAATCCCGTCCTCGCCACCACTTTTTTTTCTTATGCAAGACACGAAAAGGTATGAAATATTACTATCATTGAAAAAGAGCGGATTAATAACTGGTTCAAGGGATTGTGAGGCAAAAAAACTCAAGGATTTTATCGATTGTGTTTGTTAGCACAATACTACTTTCATTGTCTAGATTTGGACCTAGCGAGTATTTGTTGCCTAATGAGACTGTCTCTGAAACCTTGTCGACTGCATCTTGGAGTATTTCGGATCTGATCGACCCCTCACTAACAGACCTATCACTACAAACCAAGAATTGGATTGTTTTCTTAAGATCTCAGACACAATTCGACCAGTTTGAGTCTGCGTCAAATATCCATACGTATCCAAATTTGTTAGCATATGAGATGATTGCATCAGATGAATTCATGATGCAACTTGAGAGACAGTTTGATTTGGAAGTCAGATCTAGATCAGCGTATCATCAAGCTAAAATAAGACCGGATGTTATTCGGACCACATCCGCTCCAACAGTGAACGCGCTTACTGATAACGATCTGATGAATTTGGGCTTTCTTCATGAGCAGGGCTTCAACGGAACAGGTGTTGTTGTTGGCGTAATTGATACGGGAATTGATTTTTCTGTAACGGGTCTTGAAGGATCTGAATTTGCAAGTAATAATTTTACAGTTGAAGGGGGTTTAATAAGCTTTGATCACGGTACTAAGGTTGCTGGAGCAATTGTTGGATCTGGTCTAGGACAAGAGGAAGCGAGAGGAACTGCCTACGGTGCAAAAATAGCTTCTGCCAATGTTGCGCTTGCCCCAGAAGGTTTCTTTATTGGTGATATACTAGGCGCCTTTGATTGGTTAATTTCGCTTGGGGAGGTAGATATTATCAACACGAGTTGGAGTGGAGGATCTGAAGAATTGTGGGTCCCCATTACCCAAAGGCTTGATCAACTTGGAATTCTCGTAGTTGGATCTGCGGGAAACGAAGGGGAAGGTCTCTATAATACTCTAGGTGCTGCAGGTAACACAGTCTATGGTATTAGTGTGGGAGGAGGTACCGGAACTGAAATTGCCAGTTAATCCTCAAGCGGACCTTCTGGTGGTGGATTTGTTAAACCTGATATTTACGCTCCTGGAACTGGCATTTTGACAACAACTCTTATTGGCTATTCAGCTGTGAGTGGGACATCGATGTCTACTCCACTAGTTACTGGTGGTTTGGCAACTATTATTTCTGGCCTAAAGGCACAAGAAATTCCCTATAATACCGGTGTGTTAAAAGCTGCATTAATGAATGGTGCGACTAAATTTAATCAATCAGAGCTGATTCAAGGTCAAGGATTCGTACACTTTAACAATACTTGGAACAATATAACCAGCGCAGCAAAAGACGAGAATAACTTGCCGATTATGCTCGAAGCCACTCCACAAACTGGCTTCTTTGAACATCTAACAAATATTAGGCAAAATACGGAAACCCTAATTCCCTTTACAGTTATTACGTCACACCCCGAAAATATTATAATTACATTAAAGTCCAGTCAACAGACAGAACAATCGTACACCAGCTTTACAGAAATTTTGCCCGTAAATACAAGTCAGTTTTCCCAACTAGTGTATCTTAATATTAAGCCTCAAATGTTTGATGTGGGTACCTACGGGGGCCAAATAGAAATAAAAGTGCGAGATGAGGAAATCTCTCTCGATATAGAGTTAATCCTTCAAGCAGAACCCGATTTTAAAGTATTATTTGATGTATACCATACAGGGTCAGAATTTGCAGGTAGCATAGGAAGAGCGGGATATCGAACGGGTACTTTTATTGAGAAAATCAATCAAGCGGGAGGATGGGTGGATATAGTTGATAGTAGATTGGATGCTAATATTTTGCAAAGTTATGACATCATCTGGATACCTGATCCATTTCGAAGTGATTCTCCAGAACCCACAGGCATGGGAAGTGATGAAGTGGCTGCAATCCGTGAATTTGTTGAAAACGGTGGAGATGTGATAATTCATTACCTTGGACTGTTCGAAGATCCCTATATCGCTCAACTTGATAATGTATTTGGTACTGATTTGACCATGCTCAATTCTCTAATAGGTAATTTTGACATGGAGGCAGTCTATAACGGTGAAGGACTTGCTGAATATTTTCTTAGTGAAGGGGCGTTAGATCACGAATTGATTCTCAACACTTCGAGAATTGGATATGGGGTTGAGAAAATTAGCAAGTACGCGACAAATAAAATATCAACGAATGGTAGAGCAACTCTTGTCACCGAGGACTCATCGATCGCAACATATACCAGTGAACTTGGGGGGCGAGTCCTTGTTAGCTCTACAGATGCATGGTTTACTTCAATATTTGCAGATAATGATCCTACTTCAAGCGATTCAAAATTTACCGCAAATGTAATTGATTGGTTCAACCAAGACGAAAGGATCGTTGTATTTGAGTATTCACAAAATAATATGACTCTTGCTCACGAATTTAGTATCTTAAGAGATGGATTGCCAATTAATAGTGATCCACTGGTTTTGGTCAAAAAAGACGGAATTATTCAAAATGTGTCCGAATTTGAGGAATTGGTCGATGGTACTAGATTTAAGCTTACGGTGGATATAAGTAAAAGTGGTCAATACGAGGTACTAATCCAGCACGAAGACACAGAGTATCTCCGCTGGATAATATCAAAAAACCTGTCACATGTATTTGATTCAGATAATTTCAACTTAAGCGACCCAGTTTTTATTGCAATTGGGATTGTCATTTTTTTAGGTGTGGCAAGCTATTTACTGATTAATAGACGACATCAATGACAGATCGACAACATATTACTTCATATTTTTCTTTTTATGATAGCTCTAAGTTGGTGTGTAATTAACCTACGAATTAAATAAACAAATATGATAAATAGCGATACCGACCCAGTAACTCAGCTTGGATAGAGTGCTTGCCTTCTAAGCAAGAAGCCGAGGGTTCGAATCCCCCCTGGGTCGCTTTTTTTTACGTTATTGTTGGAAGATTTAAGATCAGGAAGAGGAACCGCGTTCTTCAGGAAATGGACAATTTATTAATCAAAGCGTACGACGAAGTTGTTTCTATCCGTTATCTGGAACCCAAAAAGAGCAAATGTTTGTATATTATTGCTCATGGTGCTGGAGCGGGAATTGAGCATCCGTTTATGGAAACGTGTCAAAAACTGCTATACGACGTGAACATTGCTACTTATGCATTCAACTTTATCTATAAAGAAAAAGGCAAGAAGTTTCCAGGAGGTAAAAAAGCCCTTGATGAAACCTACAAGGCAGTTTGGAAGCATGTGGTCGAGAATTTTGATTATCCGGTCTTCATTGGCGGCAAATCCATGGGCGGAAGAATATCTTCCAGGGTCATTGATGATCTGAAGGACGTTAAAGGGTTAATTTTTCTTGGGTATCCAATCCATCCACCTGGCAGACCGGAAAAATTTAGCTCCCCTCAATTATTTGAAATTGACCATCCCATGCTATTTTTACAAGGATCTCGAGATGCATTTAGTAGCCAACCCTTTGCATCTAAAACTGTAGAGTCTACTAAGAATGGTAAATTAATTTGGCTAAATGGTGGGGATCATTCATGGAAAACACGAAAAAAAGATGATAAAACCCAAGAGCAATTGATGGCTCAAGCAACTTCAGCAAATCCGGCCGGTAGTACGGCTGCATGATCGCCCTGGGGCCGCCCGGTTGCAGATGGCCAATGCCGATGGCGTGCCCCAGTTCATGGACGCACACGGCCCGCAGGCTGATTTTTCCATTGGGCGGCTGACCGGCGCCCGCATACCACGGTTCTGAAGCGTCGTACCGCTGCAGTATCTGGCTGGACGAGTTCGCGCCGCAAGGAAGTTGCGAATCGGCCAGCGAGTCGCCGGGTCCGCCGAGGTTGGCCACGCGCATGAGGAGGTTGGCGGTTCGATTTTTTACGGTGTATTTCAACGCAATGCCGCATGACTGGTTCCATTGTCTCGTAGCCCAGGCCGCCGCGGCTTTGTAAGCGGCGTCGGAAACCCCCGGCAGCGAGTCGGCGATCGCCCACGTCACGCCTTTCATCGGCCATTTGCAGATGCGGCCGCTCATGGCGTCCGGCGTGCCGCAAATGCGCTGGGCCATTAGATGCCGGGCGGTGATCGGACCCGCGATTCCATCGACCTTGAGGCCTGCCCATTTCTGAAACTTAC
>JACZSS010000546.1 GCA_022574115.1 Candidatus Heimdallarchaeota archaeon
CCCTTCTTCATCAAAAACCTGGAGACAGTCCAAGGCGACGAAAGGGACGTGATATTTATTAGCATCGGATATGGCCGCGATGCTTCGGGGCGGTTGGACATGAACTTCGGACCAATCAATAACGAAGGAGGAGAGCGGCGGCTGAACGTTCTTATCACTCGAGCGAAACAGCGATGCGAGGTGTTTACCAACCTGGAGGGCGACGACATCGACTTGGGGCGAACCAGTTCTCGAGGAGTGCGAGCTCTGAAGACCTTCCTTACTTACTGCCAGCATGGAACCCTGGACAATCCAATGGAACACGCGGGTGAGGGAGTTAACCCCTTTGAACAGGCTGTGGCATCGGCCCTCAAAGGTGAAGGATATGACGTTCGACATCAAATCGGATCTGCAGGGTATTTTATCGATATGGCGGTGGTGGACACCGCCAAAAAAGGTCGGTTTCTGATAGGGATAGAGACCGATGGGGCAAGCTATCACAGCGCCCGTTCGACTCGCGATAGGGACCGTTTGCGACAGGCCAATCTTGAAAGGCTGGGCTGGACGTTGCATCGCATTTGGAGTACCGATTGGTTTTATCGACCAGATGAGCAGTTGAAAAAAGCACTTTCTGCAATTGATAAAATTTCGAATATCCACCCCCGATCTCGCTGGGTCAGTTTAAAGCGGGGGCAAATCCTTTTTTACATGGGCAAGCTCGAAGCTGCACAGAACAATTTCAAAAACGCCAAGGTAACTTCACAATTACTTGGTTATGTGGAAAGTCTTAGTCAAGGTTCCAAAACACGAAAACCCAGAAAACTCAAAGATCCGAAATTCGAAGAATTATTTGAAATCGAAAACCAAAAGCTCTTGGATGATTTAAAGCCTGCCTTGGTTTCATCAAAGCCTGAAGAGTACGATTATAGAAAAGCTTTCGCAATTTTAGGAGTAAGCCTAGGACTTTATCTTATGCTATTGATAGATCTGTTTGCATTTACCTTAGCTGAGTGGACTTTTGGAGTGAACACATCAACAACTGACTTTGATTATGAACCCATTACATTACGAAGTTCTTTGTTTTTTACTCAGCGAAGCGGATTTGGGTTTGAAGATGATTGTTTTGAATTGAATTTTCGTAGTATTTTTTCACTGCTCGTCTTCTATATAGTGGTACCGTTGACATTTACAATGAGTTCTACTAAAACAATCTATGTAACAAATATGACATCGGAAAATATGGATCCAAAGCTTGCTAAGAAGTATCTTTGGGCTACAATTGGATTTACCTTGCTCACAATCCTAGCGATGAATTTAGTCACAACTTTGATTGAGTTAAAACTATTTGATTCCCTTGATTTGCTCACTGAAGACAAAAGGAGTTTAATTCTTGGAAATTATTTAACCAAGAACTTTATCTTCGCAGTTTTCTATCTGATATCTTTCATTAGATTCTGGTATCCTGATTTAAAATTCTTGGTCTATCCCGTTTTAGGCATAATTTTCTTCATCATCTTTGCTGTCCTCCTGATACAATCTGAGAGTTCGATTTGTGATGCTGAGACTCTCTCACCGTATTACCCTAGATAGTAAAATCATTCATTTGTAATACATTCGCTTGTATTGAGGTGGTCGAATTTCAAAATTTATAAAAATACTTGAACCTTACGTTATTTGTGAATCAATGGGTTAGAAGAATTATTTTCTTTCTTCTCGTGCCTTGGTTACTACTTAGTTTTGTGGCCGGTTATGCCAGTCAAGCGGGGTATAACCAGGAAGCAATGATTATTGATGAATTTGAAAGTTCATATACGCCTAGCGTTGACTCAATCATCCAATTTCCCTTGTCGATTAATAAGACCGGTGTGTATGCAGTTGAAATTTTCAGAAATGAGAAAAATATTGGTCTAAGTGTACTTGGAGAAGACTACTATTTCCTTAATGGTTCTGGCTTTGATTTGACTGATAGGGTAAACTTTGATCACATCCAACCCAAGAGTCAAATATTGAGATTTGCCTCTAAATATTGGTCAGAAATTACGATTTCAACAGACAAAGAAAAAGTTGCCACACTATCAATAGATACAGAGGAACTGGATAAATTAACCAACACCCAAAGTATCAGGGTAGAGGTTTATGAGACTAATCCTAATCGGGGAGATGCCTTTGGTTCGGCATTATTTGTTCCAGCACTTTTCTCCATCGTTTTTGCTGGTTATAAAGAAGTTGAACAAAATACGGGAAAGAAAGTTAAATATAGAATGGATGGAGTATGAAGTGAGATTATCAGATTAGACTGGAATTTCGGTAGCATACATTTTTTCAGATAATTTAAGATCCAATAGGACGTAAGATTTTCTCTGAAATAGAAAATAAATATATATTGCAATGACAAACAAGTGTCAATGATAAATAAGAAAATCACGAAAGCTATTTTTATGATTTCCATTTTACTCTATTCTTTTAATAATACAACGGGAAGTATACATGTTCCACCCCGGATGAACTCGTCACCACCAAATTTTGTATCTTACTCTGAAGGAAGCACTGGGAACACTTTAACATGGGTATTTGAAGCAGAAGAATCAAATGATGATCCCGCAAATTACACAGTTAAGATTGATGACATAGGTTGGCTTGGTCATGTAAATCAAATATGGGCGGATAACGTACCAATTGTTGTCAATATTGATGGACTTTTACCCGGAACACATAATGTTGAAATTGAAGTGTGGGATTCAGGAACACAACAAGGTTTTGCGGCTGCAACATTTGACACCCTAATAGTTGAAGTGTTAGGTTTTGACATAAACAATGCAAAAATTGGATTTTTAAGCCCTGTGACTGGTTTCGTATCTTTTCTTGGACAAGATATGGTTAATTCTGGATTGTTGGCCATCGATGACTTGAATGCGAGATATCCAACA
>JACZSS010000547.1 GCA_022574115.1 Candidatus Heimdallarchaeota archaeon
ATACTTTTGGCACTGTCCAGCTGTTTTCCGGTGAACTTACAGTTGCCCATGATGCGTTGAAAAAGAGTCTGCGAATCAGTAGTCGATTGTCAGACGATTTCAGAATATCAGCTTCAACTGCAAACTTGGCAAACCTCATGAATTATCAAGGTCAGCTAGACAAATCTCAAGAATTATTCATGCAGGCACTCCAAATTGCAAAAAAAGTCAACAACAGATCCTCTCAAGCAGTAATCTTGACAAATCTTGCTATTGGCTATTATCAAGGGGGTGACATAAAAAAAGCCATTGAGTTCATGTTAGAATCAATCAAAATTGCTAAAACTGTCGGGAATCATGTGCGAGTCATTGAATCTATGCCCTATTTATTGGAATTTCAACTTGAAATAGGTGATAGAGCCGGAGCAAAATCTACAGTTGATGAGATTAATGAAATTCGGCAAAATTACCCCGAATTGGATCATTTCCTTGTCTATAGTAGGGCATTATTTCTGAAATACAGCCATCGATTACGGGACAAGATTCAAGCAGCGGCGCTTTTTGAAAACTATTTAGGGGGTGGAAATAAAACATTTGAGCACGAGATGAATGCTCATCTACACCTCTGTGAGTTAATATTTGATGAATTAGTGCTATACTCACACATAGATGTGAAAAATGAGATCAACGACCATCTAAACAAAGATTACCAAATTTCTCAGAAAAACCATTTATTCAGTGAAATGATTCGTATACTTATCCTTAGGGCAAAGATGATGTTATTGGATTTCGAGTTTGAGAAAGCTCACAATACTTTTGAACAAGCGGTAATTTACGCAGAGGAGACAGGAATTGAATATCTAAAGATAAAAGCGCAACAGGAACAGGAACTCTTACAAAGGAACCTAGATGAATGGGAAGAAATGGTGCGCAGAGGGAGCTCGATCAGAAATCGGGCTGAAAAGGCAAAAATAAAAGACTATATAGATCAGGTAATCAAGGGAAAAGTGCCATGAATTCCGGTCGAGGAATCAAACGATCAAAATGACTTTCTTGTTTTTTAGAAAGAAGCTATAGTTTATATGCCTAGTAACCACTTATACAGTGTGGATAGTCAATCTTTCGATGATGAAATTGATGAAATCCGCAAAAAGAGGTTACAAAAAATAATGAGTTTAGCACAACCTGTCGAAGAACCAGTTATACTAAATGTAGACGATTTTGATGATTTTGTCGAGAATTCACCTATAGTGGTTATAGATTTTTGGGCAGAATGGTGTGGACCTTGTAAGATGGTTGCACCTATCCTTAAAGACCTAGCAAAAGAGTATTCAGGCAAAGTTTGGATTGGTAAAGTAGACACCGATAGTAATCGAGAATTAGCTATGAAGTATGGCGCAACCTCAATCCCCACTTTCTGGGCATTCAAGAATGGGAAACCAGTGGGTCGATTTGTAGGCGCCCAACCCAAAGCAGCGTTTGTTGATGTTTTCAAGCAATTAATTGAATTGGACATGAAAAAATTTGAGGAAGAGATGGCTGCAAAGGAAGACGAAAAGCATTCTCACTGAAAGTAGGTCCACAATTCACAAAAACGCAGAAGAGTATTTGACGAGCAATTATTCTACGGATTGAATTGAGACTATCAGTCTGAGTTAATTAATAAAATGATGACTAGTTCAATCACACCGGCCGCAAGAATTGCAAAAATTACAAGAAAAGATTTTTGCATTTTAAAAAATCTCCCAGGACCGCCATGTCGGGCGGTATCCCTGCTCTCCTTGGCAACCATAATTGATGAAATTTCGGAGTTATTGGTCAAACAATTCCACGCTCTAATTATTCTATATCAAAATAATATATTAGCTTTTATAATTCGTGCGATTATCCAGTTTTAATATCATCCAAAAATATCCAATTTCTGATCTTTACTTTTCTATAATGTGAGTCCTTCTGGAGTCACTCGGCCAATACCACGCTTCTCAATCTCTGGAAGTGCCTCAATTGGTGTGTGAACTATCAATTCCTTCCCACCAAGGGATGAGAGGAATTTGTCGAGTGTTTTTGATGTCGTATGACCACTCATTGAGATGCGTTCAAACTTCTGTTTATATTTTGAGACCAACTGAGGATGCTGGTTGGCTAAATGATATCCCAGGGTGTTTGGAGCTTGATAACCGGTAAACAGGACAGCAGTGTTATCATCATGAGCAGTATAGTCAAGCAATCGCCTGCTGGTTCCGGCCTGCAACATACCTTGACCGCTGATAACTATAGTTTTCTCAACGAATGCTTCATTTTGTACAGTCGGAGTCACGGTTAACTGGGGTTTAGTGGCTTTGGTAGTGGGAATCTTGATTTTCCGGGTTAACGATCCACCCATTCCAGTCATATATATTTTCCAATCTTTGGCAATTCCTAATTTTTTAATATGATAGAATATTTCTTGGCTGCGCCCCATACTAAACGCAGGGATAAGTAATCGATCATATTGTTCTATCATTTCCTTCAAATCGGGTTCTGGAGCAAAATTATTATATGAACGACCAAAATAGGTTCCGTCAAATATCGTCAAATCCGCGTCAGTCGGTAATTGAGCGCCTTTGAATATTTTTGTTCCGTCCGCATTGAAATCGCCAGTGTACAGGATTCTTTTATTGCCAATGATAATTTCATATCCAACCGATCCGAAGAGGTGCGAGGCATCATGAGCCTTCACGGAGACACCAGGTAAGATAGAAATTTCTTTCTTGGTGCCAATGGTTATAAAATTCCCGGATGCATTTTGAATATTTTTGGTTGAGCCAAATTGACGTAGGTTGTTATTTAATGGATTTTCCAGATTTGAGTAATTTGAATTCAAAAGATTACTTGTATCATTCCAAAGCATTTCACACATTATTTTGGTATTCATCGTTCCAA
>JACZSS010000548.1 GCA_022574115.1 Candidatus Heimdallarchaeota archaeon
TGGGTATTTGAACGTACTTTGAATTTTAATATCCATAACATCTGAGCGAACCTATTTAAAATCCTAAATTATTGCAATCTTGAGCTATTCCAAGTATGAAGATCAAAAAATTCTGGTTTGTAAGTTTTATTCTCTTAATCAACTTGGTTCCAGCTCCATCAACTGGTAGCACACCTGGCACTGGATCTCATATTTTTGACTTTACACTGATTTCGGGGGAGAGTGTAAATACAGCTCGATATCTCGGTGAACCGCTCATTCTTGATTGGTCGGCTTCATGGTGTGACGTATGTGAAGTAAATCTTGAGACCTTTAAAGGGATCTGGCAACTTTACCAGCTTAATATTTCCATACTAACCATCAGTTACGGCGATTCAGGTGATGATCTAGATGATGTCAAAGGCGTAAAAGAGAGAAGTATACAATATAAATGGGATTTCGGATTTGATGACACTAATTATGCTGCTGGATACGATGCAAAGAATGCTGACGTTTGGATTTTGGATCAAGAATTAAAAGTAGTTCAATCATGGGATTACACATTTGTTAGTAAATCACAAATTAAATCGATTCTCAACGATCTTCTAGGTGTAGTTAGTACCACCATTATTGAAACCACTATCACATCAGATGATGAAACTTTCGTCAGTTCTATCACGTCTGTCATATCAGATCATATAACAGAGAGCGAAGAAGTAAACTTCATTGGACTTCCCGATAATCCTCTATTCATCGCAACTATAGCATTTCTTGGGCTAGGTATTGCAGTGTTTGCAATTATTCGATTTAAAAAGTAACCTATAGCCAATATTTACAACTCAGAACCGTTTAATTAACAAGAATGCATTCATTGAACATAAAAAACTAGATGATCCCAACGTTCCATTTCAAGTCTTTTAAATTAGATAGAGATAAAATCTCATCCGTACGAATTATGTCAGTTATCGAGACATATCCCAATCCTGTAAGAATATTTACACAAGCTCGAAATGTTTGGTTCTTGAATATTTTATCCAAATTCAAAATGCCACCTCATGTATTCACTTCAATCAGAGAATCACAGCTCGGTCAACTTATGTTTGCTATCGAGACTATGCGAATTAAAAAACTCCGAGATGGTGAGGATCCAGGTGAATCTATCTTTGATGGTGAGCAAAGTGATATGTTTGTTCCAGTTTTCCAGAGTATAAAATCGCTTGAAGATTTCTTTGATAAAGATGACGTTGGAGCTAGCTTAGAGGATTACAAAGATAAAATATTGGAATCTGACGAAATTAAAGATTTTCTCGAAAATGGTTTTGATGATAATGAATGGTTTTCACCTTTAGATTTTGACAGATTGGATGAATTGTATGAACCTACTGTAAGTGTTGTCAAAAATGTAATTTATCCAATATTTGAGGAGGTTGTCGGGGATACAGAAGGGTCCGATCTGTTCGAGAAGGTTAATACAATGAGCCAAGGCTTTGGTGCAATACTGAAGAGTCTGCACAATGAAATTAATCACAAGGCAATAATTGCCAAAAAATACACGGTACATGACACGGATTCCCGAATTAGACTACTAGAAGTAGAGGAAGGAGATCCATTCCAACTTCACTACAATGAATATTATTCTCAAATAACTTCAACTCGAAGTTTCATCTTGGAGATTTTGAGAAAACTAAAGCTTGGAAAAAAATATTCTCGAAAATTCACTCACATCCCTGAAATATTCAGTCTGGAGATGTTATTGATGTTACCACAGCCAGACAAAACTCGATTATCAGTTGTGAAAACGCATCTTGTAACCTTAAAAGATGAATTTAACAAGAAAAAACTTAATATTCCTATGGAATTTTACTCAATATTGACTCAAAGCTTTCAGGCGCTAATCTTGGTATTTGATCCTCATCAAAGAATGTTCCAGAAGGTTTTAAAAAATCAAGAAAAGTCATTCAAGCAATTAGTTAGACAATTTTGGAGACGAATGACTCCTCTTCTAACCAGTGGCACAAAGAAAACAAGGGAAAATGCAGAAACAATTTTGGCGGTTATCTGGAGTCATTTCAGAATTGTACAAGCTCAGGCCCAGCATGCAACACAGAACCCAGATGATGAACATGACCACCAAAATCTACAATATCGTATGATGTTAAGATTTGAGCATATGTTCTGGCGGCCTGCAATTAATTACACTCAGATGGATGAACTAGTATCACCTACACACTTTTGGTTAGCCTTTGCGAAGATTGTAAATTTTGAGGTCAGGACTCCCAAGGATTCGACCAATTTGTTTGGAGACCTTGAAGATTTATACCAAAGATCAAAGGTTCTGTCCAATAAAACCAAGCGAAAAAAATATGGTGTCACAGTTAGAGACCACAAGTCGCTCCTAAAGACAATCATCTCCTATGGAGTTGAAAGTAGAAATCCTGAGCTTTTCGTGACTATCAAGAAAAGGAACGAAGAACTGTTAGCCAAGACCAGGGTTCGTAAGCACGCTGCTCAGAAAATTGTTGAACAGCCAGTTCCAAATGCCGAAGAGCCACTTGTTTCTCAAGAGCCAAAGGCTAAATCTTCTGGAATGCACCTGCCTAAATTACGATTAAGCATGTTTAAGTTAATTCTTTCTCCTAAACAAGCTGCAAAAGAACTTTCTTATGTAAAAAGTCTTGTAACAACTTTACTCAGGAAAAAACATGCTAAACCAGAAGAACAACCTTCTGAAAAGCATCCAGTGACGACTAAGCCGCATGGCCCATTAATTTCGTTTGCCGATGTTGTCGGGAATGTTGAGGAGAAGCCGAAAAAGCCGCAAAAACCCAAGCCTAAACTCCAAAAGCAGAGCATCTTCGCAAACCTTAAAGCAAGCTTTATGCCAAAGAAGAAGACGATTTTCGTTGATGAT
>JACZSS010000549.1 GCA_022574115.1 Candidatus Heimdallarchaeota archaeon
GGCCTGCTTGCCGGAGTAGTCTATGGTCAAGCTGGAAAGGGACAACTAAATTCTCTTATTGTTATATTGCTTCTCTATACGGTGAATTCAATCGCAAACGTAGTTGAAGAAATTCAAACTCTAAACAAGGCCAATCCTTTGAATTGGTATACACCGAGTGATGTTTTTTTTGGTCATGATATCGAAACAGATCTAATAGTCAAATTATTACTAGTAATTTTCATTACTGGCATACTTGCCGTGTTGGCCTATAATAAAAGGGATCTTGTAGAGAATTCACCATTCCTGAGCCTTAGTCTTAGAAGAAATAAGAGAGGAGATGATCAAAGTGATATTCCAAAAGTCAAAAGCAACAAAAACAGTTTCTTTACGTTCTGGGTAAAACCATTAGAACGGAAATATCCGATTTTAGCAGACTTTGTTTATTCTGAAAGGAGAGTATTACTCATTACCTTTATAGCGCTTACTCTATTTTATCCCCTCCAACTCATGACCTATGACGAAGAAACGATCACTAAGATAATCACAGATTTTGGTGATATTCCATTGTTTACATATGGGCACTTGATCAATGATCAACCGTATTTGTGGTTTCTGACTACTCAAGCGGTCGGAGTTCATTGGATGTATTTTGTCCCTTTGATGCTACATTGGATTAAGAAAATTGTATCGTGGGACGCAGAGGGTGGAACCGGTGAGATTATTGGTGTCCAACTTGTCAAACGAAGCGATGTTGTGTTTCAAAGAACACTTGCTGTTGGTTTAGAAATTATATGGATAGTAGTTATCGAGGTGATCTATCTAATTATATCTGAAACCGTCGTAGATGCAACCCTTGGTCTCAGTTGGGAAATCTTAGCAATTACCGGTAAGATTTCACTTTATTATTTCTTGCTTGTCTTGACCGTGGGGATTTCGTTTTACCTACCGCAATACAAGTCCTTAGGAGGTCGGCTATTGTTTCTTACTATTTTTGCCTCATTTGTAATTGGTATTTCCAGTGAATCGACCGATAATATATTCACTCGTGGAATATTTGGATTATATGATCCAGTTCTGATTATGCGAGATCAAACTTTCACAGCCATAATTGGAATACTAGTTCTTGCAATACTGATTTTACCAGGGATATTATTTCTTAAATCCCAAAGTGAAAAATTTGAATGGATCAATACTTAGTGTAACACTATTAATTTCAATCCCTACTGATCAGCACTATCTTCCTTTATCAGAAAGGCAATCAAGCCTATTATAATTAAAATCAAAATAGGCACACCGATTGCGAAAGCACCTTCTAGCTTCATGGCTTCTACATCACCGAATGAGGAAGCAAAATTGAGAAGATTTACAACGTGAAGAGCTATTAACGATTTCGTTGTATTAATTTTCATGTGTGCAGCCTTTACTCCTCGATCAAAATTCCACCATAAAGCAGTAATGAAAACTACTTCCAGAATTAACGCCACGATTGGGAATTCCCATAAATATAACGAAGGAAGAGCAGAATCAGAATTTGGAAGTAAAAGTAAATTAGATCGATTATTGGAATGAATCTCCGATGATAAACAAAGAAGGCTTTGTGCTGGTTGATTGAAGATTGTCAGAAACTCCCCCGATAATTTAATCAACAAATTAAGAGTTTCTGAGCTCGTAGATAACTATTCACGCGCTTAACATCAGGATTCTCGTCTAAAGCTCGTCCAACGACCCTTAAGATCTTGTAACGATTCTCAATCACTGGATACCCAACCACCGGAACGACAGATCTATGAGATTCATCGAGATCAACTAGATAACTGTCCGTAGCTTTGTCCGCACCGATTTTATGTTTAGTTTATTTTGCTGTGAAGTTTTTTATTATTTTTAGCTGGAAACTGTTTTATTAGCAGTCACGGGCCATAAGGGTTTTTCGATCGTTACCCTTGGCACGCGCAATTGCGGCATCTAACATTTTCATGAGTCTCTTATCAAGCGAATCGAGAGTGTCTCCGCCAGTGTTAAGACCTTTTTTCTTTATATATTCTCTTACTTTGCTCTGTACGAGTAGTTCGACCATTTTAATATATCTCCTTGTTTGTTTTGTTTGTCAAGACTTCAAGTGATTTTATTTTTTTCCCGAGTGAATAATGCTAGTAGCATTGTCCCTTCGATCCAATTTGCCAACCCCGTGAAACCGACAAATGACTGTTGTTCTCATCAAATATAAGGCTTTCTCCTAAAAGTGCGAAAATATGAGTAATGAGAGTCAGATAAATGAACCCAGTATATAAAGGCTGAACAAGTAAAAGAATTAAAATCAAAATTAGATGAGGAGTATGCGCTCTCTCATCTTAAAATTTTCGTACTAAAAGATTGAAAAAATGCGATAATCGTATAAGGACGGCTGAAAAACCTTTCTGTTTTCATGTTCGATCAATAAACTTGTTATAACCCACAGCTACATTTAGATAGGTCGAGAAATAACTTAATTCCTAGTCTAGTTCAATAGCTGATCCATCGATATAACTGATTAACTAATTTACACCCGAGACGCTTTGAGACAATTAAAAAATTCTTCTGGGCTATGACTATAAATTGCAACTCGATATACCGATCGTTGTCAGGTGGATTAAAACAAGACGAATCTCAAAGTGGTCTAACACCAGCGATTAGCTAGAAATATCTATCCGGTATCTACAAAACTTATAGCGGACGTAACGGCAACCCGCATGTAATGGCACACAAAGATCAATCGAAGTCTAATGACCCTGACAGTAGATCAATAATGATATTATTTGGCTCTATCATACTAACGATTTTGATCCTATTAGTTATCCCGCTAGTTACGGGCATATCTATCTGGATTGCTGTGATAATACAGACCATTTTGATGGGCGTATTTTTTATGTTC
>JACZSS010000550.1 GCA_022574115.1 Candidatus Heimdallarchaeota archaeon
AATTCTTCATTTGTGTCTTTCACCAGGCCAAAACTCTCTGATTTCCCCTATTTTCCAAAGAACGTAATTATCAGTGAAAAACTATCCAAGGACGAATTGAAACCTGGATGCCAAAAACCAGACTGTATTCCTTCAATTGACCGTCCCAATTGGTTGTCCAAAGGTGATTCGGAAGCCATGTATAAATCGAATGAGGATTTAATTGTTCTACTAAACGTGGATAATTCAGTAATTACAGAGACATTTGCTGCACCGACGAAAATTCTTGATTATCATGAGATCATTAATTTCACAAGTTCAAAAGGTGTTCCAATTGCAATAACCTATTGTCCTCTGTGTCAAACAGCAGAAAATTATTCACGACTTCTTGGCACGCAGACATTAGAACTTGGAGTATCCGGTTTGCTTTTCAATTCTGCTTTGATAATTCAAGATCGTAATTCGTTGTCTTTATTTTCTCAAGTCTGGTCAGAAGGTATTGTAGGTAGGTATACAGGAAAAAAATTGACCAAACTCCCTCTTTTGCAATCAACAGTTGAAGAGTATTTTAGAACTTTTCCTGAGGGTAAAATCCTCTCAAATCATACAGGCGATCGCCAACGAGAGAAAAGATATGACCTTTACCCTTACCAAGACTACAAAGAATCACCAAACATTGGATTTCCCGTTCGAAGAACTGATGATACTCTTCATCCCAAGACATTGGTATATACAATTGAAGTCGCCAATAAAATCTACATAATTCCACAAGATACATGTCACGATGCAGTTATCCAGCATTCCAGCAGTTTCTATTCAAAAATATTTTCCGGGGGTCGATTATTTTTCTTGGGATCGGCCAGTGATAATAAAAACCAATTAGACTGGGATAATTGGATTAGCAGTGGGATCTCTTTTTATTTCACATCAATTGCTTACCATGAAAAAACAAACCTGTTAGTTGGAAGAAATAGTGGTTCAGACCATGAAACATAAGATATCAAGTTTACAATTTATGTTACCCCAAACAGGATAACAAAATCACCATGTTTATATATCAGTACCACCATAGTAGTAGTATGACCAAACAACCGATTAATATCGGAATAAGTGTTGCTAAAACCTTATTCAAGATTTCAATTGTCAGTCTATTTGCAGGTGTGTTTTTACTTGGTTACACCTTGACCAGTGTCGATGTACGTGGAAACTATTATGTCATCGATGCCCAACAAACTCTAATTCTGAATTATGGACATTTTGATGCTGGTGAGCAACTACAAGTCGGTTTGAGCGTTGATCAAACAGATGATTACACCCGATATAACTCCGAATATGATCACGAACACCACAACCAGGGAGATTTTCAGGAGAATCTCGACGTCGTTCATCTAGCAATCGAACACGCTTCTGACGCAAGTTTTGAAACAGTCCGTGTGATTAAACAAATGACCAGTGATCAAATATTCTTGACGATTTCTACAGAGGCTGGATATTATCGCATTGTTATTCACAACCTCAATGATGAATCGATTGGTGTTTTCGGTGGCCTATCAGATGCAACTCTTGGACAAATGGTGACCATTGCCATCGCAGCTGTAATGCTGGGGTTGGCTGCCACCAGTTTCGGAATCGCAATGTCCATCTTATGGCTTGTACTCATAATCGCAGTCATATTAAAGATTAATCAGACTTCAAATAAACCCAAACACTATCATCATTATTATCAGTCGAATGAAGAATTCACCAAAACAGAACAAAACTAAACTTAAGACGAAAAATTCAATTAATCTTTTTACCATTTAAATTAAACCTACCTTATATTGGAGATTGACAAACCAAAAATACTTACTCGCGGGATCTGGTGCTAAATTGATTAAGGATATATATCATAAGCTCATTGACTATCAGGAGGGCAATTTGATCGATCCTATCGATCAAAAAAGAAAAGAACAGACACTCCTGCTCTCCCTCGTGGCGATTTCCATAGCGGTAGTTTCCAAGATTATCGGTACCCAGACCCTTGGTGACGAGGACGCAATTCTTCCCGATTCGTATTTTTGGGTATCATTAATTGGTTTTTTAATCATTTATTTTATAGCTCGGTATTATAGTTATGATAGAGCTCGATATCTTATTGTTGGATTTTTGATTGTAGGTAGTTTACTTACGTATGAACAGTATAAACTTGATTCCCGAATATTGTACTTTCCAATCTTAATTATTTTAGTTGTTTCAATCCTGCTTGATAGTAGAGCAGTTGCCATAGTGGCAGGTATCAATCTGATCACTATGATATACTTGTTTAATAATACGACCAATGAATTATCATCTGCTGAGTTTTATTTTGGACCAATATTTAATTTAATTATTGGTACAATTTTACTCGTGGTCTATACCAACAATATGCGCCAAGTTGCACATTTACGAAATATACAGATAGTTGATAATGAACAGCGATTTCGCAACATATTCAAATATGCAGGAGCAGGAATAGTGACGACTAAATTTGATGGTGACATAATTCAAGCTAATAAGCAATTTTGTGATATGCTTGGTTATTCTGAGGAAGAAGTTGTCGGTAAAAAATGGATAGACATCACTCATATTGACGATGTTAAAGGGCATTTGGATGCAATTACAAAGTTACGAAATAACCATGACATGGAACACTTCGAACTCCAAATGAGATATTACACCAAGGATAAATCCATCGTGTGGGGAGATTTAACGGTATCCATCATCTTTGATTCAAATAATCAACCGAACTACTTGATTTCTGTCATAACTGATGTAACTACTAAAATTGAGGATCAAATGGAGATGGAGGAGAAGCAAGCGCAGCTGATACAAGCCCAAAAGATGGAAGCAATTGGACGGCTTTCTGGCTCTGTAGCCCATGATTTCAATAAC
>JACZSS010000551.1 GCA_022574115.1 Candidatus Heimdallarchaeota archaeon
ATTAGGATTCTCTGGGGAGATTATTTCACACCCGAACATGTGACCGATCACCCATCTTTGAATGACCTAGTTTGGAAGGCAATGAAGCAAGGGTCAAAGGGAAGACAGACTCAAAATTTAGCTGCTGCCCAGGAAATGCTTGGGACGGTACAAGAAATTGCGGAAATCTTCTGGAAAACAAAAGGGAAGTCTCCGAGACGTATTGCTGCTCCTTACCCATCAGGTGGAGAACTGGTCCTCCCAGAATAAGCTCAACTATGAGAATCATCAAAATTTGTGGTGATTCAATGTATCCTACCTTGATCGATGGGGAACAATATATGGCTTCCAGTTTTAATTCTCTAAATGCTAAAAGAGATCAAATTGTAGCGGTGCAAAATCGGGACAAACTTTTGATCAAAAGAATTATTGGGCTACCGAATGAGAATATCAAACTGACGGTTGATGCAAATGAACTTCGAATTAATGATGTCAGATTTATATTGCCTACAACCTCCGTTGAGTACGGAGTTCTCGATTATCAATGGGAAACAGGAGAAAATGAATTTGTACTACTTGGTGATAATCCACATCATAGTCTTGATAGTCGTAAACTAGGAGTGTTTAGCGGTGATCAGATCAGGTATCGTTTGCGGTGGGGCCTGAAACCTCTCAAACTTCGTTTGGGTAAACTTTTATTATTAAACAAACACAGATGAAGCAGAAGAAATCGCTCGTTTCTTATCATCCCTAAGCGTCTTTTTCAATTGCTTTTTATTTAACACGTTCAAATTCTGTACGGTGACAAATTTGAAAAATACAAATACCTTATATCCATTGAAATATCAGATTAAATGCAAATTCATGACTTGCAGCATAACTCCTCATTCCGAGATAGAGTCTAATTCTCGAAGCGAGAAATTTTTCTTAGATCCGTCGGGAAAATTGAATCCAACCTACACCAAAGCTAACGAAGTTGAGAAACTGGAGGCTTTTGGGTTTGGAACTACCTTCCGACTCTGAGGTCTTAGGGTATCCCTCTCTTTTAGAGCGAAGATGGAAGGAGATTAAAACTGCGATATTTAATCTCGCTCAAAATCATCAAAAGAACGAATTGATTTTGGCGCTCCTGAAACTTAGAGAGAGATATACATCTGGCCTCACGCTGACTGAAATTACTTATTTCACCGGATTCGATGTGGCAATCCATACGTTACAGCGGTGGAATTGGACTGTTTCTGCCAATACGCTGCCGCTCGACGTAGATGCTCTGGACGTAGGTAAATACGGCGCAGAATTGATGATAATTCATACGATTAAGGAGAGTCTGAAAAACGGGATGTTATCTTGGGATGAAGCTATCCTTGAAACGGAAATCGGAAAAGTTCATTTTCAAGCCTTGAACTCGTTTAACATAGATATTACGGGCTCAAGAAGTGATATTGCGAAAAAACGTTACTCACAAGATCGAACCAATAAACACAGAAAGAAGATGGATCCCGTCTACAAACTTCCGTCTGTTCGAAGATTGTATGCAGAAAACAGCATGTTGATGTTGGTCCGCGCACCTCTCCCCTTCTATTTTGCGATGAATAAGTTAACTATAAGTGATCGTAAATACCTCACCAAGCTTTATTCGAAACTAATTTCTAGGACGGCAAAAAATCAAGATGGTGTAGTCCGAGTGAGATTGAAACAAGGATCAAATGCAGTGAGGATTTTACGAAAGCTCCAACCAGCCATCAAGTCAGAAGACAGGCGGCCACATTTTATAGCTTGTTTGGAACTCAATAAACTGGGTCCAGATAAAATTGAGTATGCGATTCCCTTAGGTGCCTTGTCGATGTTTATGACGTTCTTACAATCGATGGATAAAGATCATCTCAAGGAGAAAGCTGTACGTGCAGAGTCTGCAGTTAAAGATGTGATTGAGTATTCTGGCTTATGGCAGGTGGTCGAATCGAATGCAGAAATCAAGAAATCGGAAAAAGAGGTAATCACTGAAATCGATTTGATAGCTAAATCATTGAAACATGAGAATAAATGGTTGAATGTTGAAGTGAAAGACTTCAGTTTTTGGAAAGGATGGATATTTGGTCAAGGGGCGGATATGCGAAAAAACTACTACCTCGGTGCAATCAAAAAGATTTACATCAAAGAAAACTATATCAGAGAACATTATGCCGCCGAGGAAATTAACTCAATTATTGTAACAAGCATACCAGAGCCTCATATGGAATTAGACAGTGTTCAATTAGTATACATGTCCGATTTACCGGAGTATCTTTCAAAAGCTGCTGGAATAAATTATTCCTCAAGAAAACGACATTCGTCGAGCAATTTTCTCATTCGATACTTTGAGAGATTGACAAGTGACTACGAAAACGCTGATGCAATGAATCAACCAATCGAGATTTTACAGTCATCCATGGGTTCGTTTCGAGATAAACTTGACACCTATAAGGACGAATATGAAAATGCCAGATCAACACTAAAAATGATTAATTTCGAATACGAAGCCCTAATTAAACAGGATAAATTAACTCGGAAAAGATTAATTTTAGATACTGGTGAAAGGCATTACCAAATTGAAGATGAATTAGCAGTAGTGAAAGAAAATTTAAACAAGTCGAAGCGTAATAAGAAAATTCGACTTAAGATCCTCATAGATCTAAAAACAAAATACACATTATTACTCGGTGATTACAAGAAAAAGGAAATTGAATTGAATCGCCTAACTCATTCAAAAGAGCGACTTTTGGCCTCAAGACTTTATTAGGGCTATAAAGTGACTTCTAAAAGCATTGATTCTATTATCAAGAAATTGTGGCTCGCTTATCCTAACTCAAAATGTTCTTTGGATTTTACTAGCCCATATGAGCTTCTCGTGGGAACCATTCTTTCAGCT
>JACZSS010000552.1 GCA_022574115.1 Candidatus Heimdallarchaeota archaeon
TAGCGCACCAGCAGACACAAAAAGATAGCCCAATGTTAGGACATGTTTTCGCTCAAACAAATCTTCAATTATGCCTGATGGAAATTCCAAACCAATTACCATCAGTGCAAAAATTCCCTGAAGATACAGAATTTGAGAGAAACTCAAACCTGCGTTTAGCCAAATTACTACTATTGAAGGAATCGTCATTGCCAACCAGGCCACTTGGGCGTAGTTATACACGAAACGATTATACCTCAACTTGCTAGACATATCTTCGTAAATGCTTTTCATTTTCTCACATTTTGATATTTACTCATCCAACTCAACGAATAATTCAAAATTCTAGCTTTTTTCAAAAATCAACCTATCCATTAATCCTTTCTCTCAATATTTAGCTGGGCGAGTAGTAGCCCAACGACATGTAATATTGGATGTTAAGCTCAGCATGGATACCATTTCAACTATTGACTTATCTTTTAAAAACCTGCTTGTAAATTTGGATTATGAGGACGAACGATTTTGCTAATGTCTGACCCGTGATCTGTTTGATTACTCACTTGCAATATGCAGTAAGAAACGCCTTGGTAGCTCACAATTGAAACACAGAAAATATAGGAATTGGATGCATCGATTGTTGCCTTTTTCATGTCATAATTACCGACATTCAGGTAAATTCTGAAAAATAAATCCTATAAGTGCCAAGTTTTTGAAGAAATATTATTACTCGAGTCAAGAAGACTTTAAAATTAATTTTCATGACCGGATATGCTCTTATACTTGAAAGAGCGGTGAAGAAATGAAAAGAAAATTATTAACTATATTTTTAGTGTTCGCTATGACCCTTGGTAATAGCGGACTAATTAAGACCGGATCAGCTGCAAGCCATGAAGCAATCAGTGTAGCTGTTGTATTCAGTACGGGTGGTCTGGGCGATTTGTCCTTTAATGATATGGCAAATGAAGGATTACAAAACGCATTAGCAACCCATGGGACCTCATTAACCTCTGTATCGTTTGAACCTGAAGATGTTCCCGAGATTAACGCCCAAATTGAAACATACGCCGCATCTGGGGATCACGCTTTGATTATTGCAGTCGGGTTCTCTTCAACTGATGGTGTTAATGCTTCAGCTTTGGCGCATACAGATCAACAATTCGCGATTATTGATTCAGTCGTCGGCCTACCAAATGTTGCTGATGTTGTCTTCCAAGAACATGAAGGTTCGTTCCTTGCCGGTGCAATTGCCGGAATGGTAACGCAAAGTAACAAACTTGGTTTCCTGGGTGGATTAGATATTCCATTAATCAACAAATTCAGAGCAGGTTACGAACAAGGTGCACTTTATATTAATCCTGCAATTACGTTTGAAGCGACATATTCGCCTGATCCAGCCAATCCTTGGGGAGATTTAGCCGGAGGTAAAAATGTTGCTGAAGGTATGATCGAAAATGGTGCCGATATTATTTTTGCCGCTGCCGGTGGTACTGGGATTGGTGTCATGGATGCAGCTGAGGAAGCTCTCAAGAATGATCAACTTGCATTTGCAATTGGTGTTGATAGCAATCAGGATCATTTACGTGAAGGCGTGGTCTTAACCTCGATGATTAAGCGCGTGGACACGGCAGTAGAACTCCTAATAGCTGACGCAGTTAGTACTGCCCATGCAATGGCTGGTACGATTACTTCATTAGGATTAGAAGTCGACGGTGTTGGAATTAGTGATATGGAATTCACAAGGAGTATTGGAGATGCAGCTTGTTCAAGTTCTGCCTCGATCCTTCAAACTGCAGCAGCTATTAAAGCAAGCATTATTGCTGGTGATATTATCGTAGATGATACCTTGGATTATACACCTAACACTGTGGCTCACCCGTGTAGCGAAACGCTTGATACTGATGTACTGGATGATTACTATCAGTCAGAATCCCCACTACCAGTCGTTCCAATCTTCTTTGGCTTTGCCCTGATGGCTTTGATTGTGAGACGAAGAAAATCATCAAAATAAGTTATTAAATCGTAATTAGTCTAATTACTTTCGTAAAAAATATCTCAAACTACGCTTTAATTATAAGTTATTGTAGTCAACATCTTTAAACCAATTATATTGTCCTCATTTATTGACACAAACCATTTCAAGCCTATCTAGTAAACCAATTTTGGAAGTTGACAACATCTCGAAGAACTTTGGTACGGTTAAAGCAATTAAAGATATATCAATTACAATTAAATCAGGAGAAATTTTGGCCATCTTGGGTGAAAATGGTGCGGGAAAGTCAACATTGATGAAAATTTTAGCAGGATTACACCAGCCTGATGGTGGAAGTATTTCGATTGATCCCACGTGGTTTAAAGATGGTCTAGATACATCAGGATTAATTAAAACTAGTCTGAAAAATCCTCGGTTTTCAATGAATCTTGGCATTGGTATGGTATATCAGCATTTTCAGCTGGTCGAGGAATTTACTGTAGCTGAAAACATTGTTCTTGGTAAAGAATTTACTCATCGAGGGACGGTGTTGTTAAATCCTAAAAAAGCAAATCAAGAAATTGAAGCACTAGGTAAATCATTTGGCTTACCCATTGATCCATCTGCAAAAGTTGCTGATCTCGCGGTAGGGCTGAAACAAAGAGTTGAAATCTTAAAACAACTTTTCCGAGATGCAAAATTAATGATTTTAGATGAACCAACCGCGGTCCTCACCCCCTCGGAAGTTGTCGAACTCTTCAAAACAATGAGAGAACTTAAGGAGGCTGGGAAAGCAATAATTTTCATATACCATAAATTAAATGAGCCTCTTGAAATTGCCGATAGAATTGTCATTATGCGGGATGGTGAGATGGCGGGAGAGGTTTTGCCAAATGAGGTAAATAAGGAACAACTAG
>JACZSS010000553.1 GCA_022574115.1 Candidatus Heimdallarchaeota archaeon
ATGCCTTCACCAAATTTTGTCATTCGTGTCATATTACTTTTTTCGCTAATCCTCCTTGTAGTACCCACACAGTCACAAGCCTCAACACAAAAAATCTTAGTTCTTTACGGATCTGATTTGGATAAGGCTGAAATCCTAGGATCTAACGATAATGTTTTGAATTTATTCCAAATAGATTCTCGACGATTTGACGAATTAAGCACCAATCTACCTGAATTTCAGAATTATGATTTTTTAATATTGACCAGCTCGATTTCATTTGAACTATCTGAAAATATCCAACAAGATATTATCGAGTTTTTGACTAACACAGATAATGGTGCTATTTTTTTAACACCATTCCTCGATGAATTAGATAATGATCTGTTAGAGATCATTGGTATTGAGGATTTTATTGATATTCAACCCGAAATCTCTACGACGGCTGCCTGGGAGATTCTGTTAAACTCGAATTTAGGTTCAATTGACAAGGATAACGTAATTCAATATAGGGGTCAACTTGGAATATTTAGTTCAAACCAAAACGTGTCATTGACCGCTTCAGTTGTCTCAGGAGAATCATTAACAATTCAAGATGAATTTCCCTTTCCAGTAATAATTAATGTCCCAAAAATAAATTCCAGCATTTTGGTAAGCTCATTATCACCTATTTCTCAAAATGACAATACAGTACCTCTAGAAACAAGCGAGACAGACACTGACGAAATCCAAACCTCGATTAGTGAAAGTGAATCAGATTCCGAAGCTGATGAAACCTCAAAAGACGACGAAACCTCAGATTGTCCAACTTCAGATAGTGAGACTTCTAGTGATACTTCAGATACCAACGATGCGGAAATTCTTTGCTTAAACCATCAAATTACCCAGCATGACGCTTACGATAAACAAAACCAGCCAATTGAGTTAAATCAGTTACCTTTCTCATTTAAGCAATTAGTAAAAGAGATCATTGCAATTCCATTGACATCTCATTTACTAAAAAATGGAATAACCATTCCTAATGAAGGAGGGTCCAGTGGGCTACCATTGATACCCGGAAATTTGAATTTGGATTTAGGAGACTTGCTCATTATCAGTTTGATTAGCCTCTTCATTATCTATAGCCGTAAGATCTTTGGTCTTCTGAGATGGATCTCAGAAAAATTATTAGTTGGTGTTGTAGCTGTAGCTGGCGCATTTTACAATATTCAAAATCGAGTAATGAACGTACAAGAGGTTTTGATTAACGATCATCGTGCTAATATTATGAATTTGCTTGAGCACGTATCTCAATACGGTATGCATCTGAGAGAAATAAAAGGCTACACTGACTTGGGTGCAGGAGCCCTACTCTGGCATTTACAGGTATTGGAAGATTTTGGTATGTTAGTTAAACACGAAATAAATCGAAATACGGTCTTTGTTGCATTTGAATTCGAAACCAAATTCGATCCACGTTTGAAGGAAATTGAACTGGGGCTTCGATCAAAATACACAAAGTCAATAATTGAGGTCCTAGCAAAAACCGACGAAAATCAAACTCTTGAAGTATCAGAATTGATGAGTCTTACACATTTGTCAAGAAAGATTGTGAAAAGGAGTTTAAACAAGTTCAAGAAATACGAATTAATTGATTACAATAAAAAAAGTGATCTAATTTCCATCGACGATCGTTTTTATCTCGAAGAATTACAAACCAGTATTCAACTTCGAGAAAACGTCCAACGCGTCAAAATCATTAGGCATTAACTATAGTCATGTAGGAATTTGCCACCTAAAAAATAGAATTCTGGATATGTTTTAACCACTCAAAATTATTAAGTTACATTAAACAACAGACAGACAATTAATCCAGTTTACACGTTCATTCGGGTTTCAAGTAAAGTTTTACCAATTAAATGAAAAGCTTCAGCAACATTTGTGCCCTTAAGTGCAGACGTTTCGATATAAGAGATTGCTCCTAACTCATCAGCCTTCGCCTGACCCTCGTCAGTTGGAATTTCTCTCATGTCTTCAAGATCATTTTTATTACCAACAAGGATCCATAATTGGTTTGGACTTTCAGCTTTTGCCTCGTTAATCCAGTTAGTGGCGTTGTTAAACGATTCCCTTCGGGTAAGATCGAAGGTTACAAGCGATCCCATCGCACCACGGAAAAACATCCCACGCATGACTTTGAAACGATCCTGTCCCGCAATATCCCACAGCGAATAACAGATTTTTTGATTATTAATGGTTTCATATCGAGAGTAAGGTTCCATTCCGATTGTCATTAAATAGGCTTTTTGAAATTTGCCGTGAACAAATCGATGGACTAACGCAGTTTTTCCAACTGCACCGTCGCCTAGTAATAGAATTTTAAAAGTATAATTAAATTGGCTCATGGTTAAAACTCAATTTCGAGCGTTAATCTTCAAATATTGATTACTGTGATCGTATATATAATGAACGTTATTGCAGGTTTCATAATTGTAAAAAATTATGAGGCTAAATTCGGCTCATCCATGCGGGAAATTGGTTTAACTTGGCACCTCCAACGTCCTCAATGCAGAGAAGATTAAGAGCTAACTAGAGATTAATAATCACTAATTCAATACACCATATAGGATGGAAAATAGCGTCGAACTTTGGGTTTGTCCTTATTGTGAAGTGTTGCAAGGTATTGAAATAACCCTCCCCCCAAATTCTACTAAGATGCAGGCCAACTGTCTGAATTGCGGTGTTAGTCTTACCATGGAAGAAGTTCATTTTCTCGATCCAGTCCTAGTACAGCAAGTATATTCCTATGTGATGGAAAAGTTGGTTGACCTTGATCCTGATGAAATAAGATTCAGCTGGGTCTCCAATCGAACCGTAGGCTTAATTTTTGAGTTGTCACGATCTGA
>JACZSS010000554.1 GCA_022574115.1 Candidatus Heimdallarchaeota archaeon
TGCGTACTATTCACAGAGGCCAAGCAATTAATGGGCCTGTAGAAATAATAGTTTTTTATGCAGTGTCCACTACTATGCCTAATACTGTGTTACCTGAAAATGATCTTGACAGGGAATACTGTAAGTAATTGCTTGCTTCAAGAACTAGATGTTTTATTTCTTGAGGAAAAATCGATATTTGAAAGGTCCTTTAAAAAAGACTGTACCCTGTTTAATTCATTTTGTGAGTTTGTAAAGGCCTTCTCAATAGCTCTGAAATCACTTGACAATCTTGCTAGAGTTTGATTTGCCTCTTTAATTCCTTGAGATGGATTAACTTCCTTAGAATTAGTCACATATTGTAAATAATCAACTCCTTTAATCGTAATTTTTAATGCATTCGGAGTTCTAGGTTTAGTATTTGTAATTTGAATCTTAATTTCTTCTATCAGTGCTAATTCTATTAGAGGGTTATACTTTGGCTTAGTGAAGCTTTTAACTTTCAAAATTTTACCGAGATCATTTTTAAGCATCCCTTCTCCAGATTTCCATAGCTCTTGCAATATCATCTCTAACATAATTTATTCCCGTCTTTTATACTCAATTAAGCTGTTTACTGGAATAATATAAGCATAATGGAGATCGATAGATGGTAAATCGAGATTCAAGAAACAGGGAATACATTTTGTTCCAAAGTTAAATCATAGCCTTCAGACAAAAAGTAATCTCTAACATACTATCCCACCTTTTTTAGATGACGGATCGATCACTGCCTCAGGGCTAATCCGGCTTTTTATCCAGTTTAGGGCTGATTCAAATTTAATTTACTATAAGCTTTAATCGATTCACCCATTTTATTTATTAGATCCAGGATCTCAATGAAATTGGACAAAATTACGGAATCACCTTCAAGTTGGTAGAAATCCTGAAGCGTTATCAGCCAAGATCATATCGCAGACACAGAGGAACACTTGATAGACCTCATAAGGGTGATCTATTCTTGTTGAACGATAATGAGATTTTATATGTATCAACGCTTCCACCAATGAAATCTGGTACGCCCCAACCAATTCAGATACGTTTGGTGGAAGGGATATCCGTCAATGAGGCAATTGCATCAGTGTATTATTTAACATTGATACATCATGGTTCCGTTAGAGCTCCAAAGCATCCAATAACCATCCATTATAGCGATAAGATCGCCGGATTTGCCATGAAAGGGATTATGCCTAAGAATTTGGAGGGTAGTATCCCTTATTGGTTGTGAGGTGAAGCGAGTTGACTATTTATAGTATATCCCGGAAGGACTTAATTGACTTTCAAAGATGTCCAAAGATTGTCTCAATCAACGCGTATAAAGAACTACTTCAAAAGGTGGGTCAGTACAAGACCGATCCAAGTAGTAAAGCCCAGAGAGAAATAGAATCAGTCACAATTGGTCAGGCAGGTGAAATGACTATTGACTACCTTATCCAACCACAAGCTAGTGGCGAAACGGTTCTAGAAAAGTATGATCGAACGAAAAAAATCGATCGTAAAGCTTTGAATAAAAAGATATTAGACGGTATACGGGGTCGGAAAGTCCAAATAAATAGAGCAACTTTGGACATGATAAAGGAAACGACTGAAAACGTAGAACCCATAATAAATCAAATAATTGAAAATTATGGATTGATTGAATCCATTGGCCGAGGGATGTTGGTGGAAGGATCAATTGTTACCTACGGATTTGTTGATAATGTTGTAAAATTGAAAAACAACAACAAACTGATGATCCTGGAGGTCAAAAACACTGCACACCCACCTAAGAAACTGGACATTCTTAAGGCAGATCTTGATCAGGCTCGCTACTATAATTCAATCGTGAAGGAAACTGGTCTCCTGCAAAGGATGTATCGTCAGAATCACCTAACCGATCAATTAGAACTCATTCCGGAATTCAAAATTAGTCCTAACATTGATACCACGGTCATCTATACCAGGTCAGGCAAAATTGCACATGTCTCAGACAGATTAGAATATATCCAAGAGATACGAGAGGACGTTTGGCTAGCAAAACAATTAGGTTTCATGGGAAAATTTCCAGAATCAGATTGCGATGCCCAAACTTCGACTTGCGTTCATGAAAATTTACCCAAGGAAATATGGAGTAAAATGCGAATTGATAATTCTGAAATAAAACAACCAATTGTACTAGGTTTAGCGGACGGATTGGTCGAAAATGATGTTCGTTTTGAACCATTGTTTTACTCTAATTTAATGGGTACTAAGAGGTATAGGAAATTAAGAAATAACCTACGGAGCTTGACAAGATATTATTCCAAAATTGAAGCTGGAACGCTAGACCTAGCAACCCTAAATATCACACATCCGATGTCATATGGTCGTGAAATGCAGCGAATAGCCAAGTCCTTGGACTTTGAACTCATTAAATCCCAAATAATGGAGATTGAGACACGAGCTAAAAATGCGCACGTTGAACGAGAGATTTGGAATAATTTCACGCTTAAAAGAGCTTTACCTAATTTGTATGAGAGCTGGAATTCAATCCTTCCTGAAGGGTTTTTAGATAAATCAATGAGTGGAGTAAATGGAATTATCAATACCATTTACAATCAGGGAAAATTAGCTAAAACCTTAATTAAGAATTCAATCAGTAAATGGGGATGATTATACGTTAATCTGAATTAAAGGATAGTATGAAGCCCGAGATCTCGTATTCACCTATAACACCTTAGAACTACGAGATGCGCTCGATTCATGGATGAATTTCTATAACAAGGTGCGACCTCATTCCACTACTGGAATGACTCCGCACGAACGATATTATCGTAAAGAAGCAGATGAGGCTGCCAAGCTCACCGCTTGTTAGCTTTATGAACGAT
>JACZSS010000555.1 GCA_022574115.1 Candidatus Heimdallarchaeota archaeon
TGATGCATAATAGTAGAGTCGATTAATGGATTCGTCGACTTCTTTTTCGGCAAATTTTTTTGTGGTCCCTGTCACCTTCATGAGTCGATTGATAAATTCTTCACGTCGATAGATTAAGTTCTCTGCAATATAATATATCACCTGAGCACGATTATGACCTTTCATTGATAGCCATTTGTTCTCTTTATGCGCCGCTTCGACTGCATTGCGAATATCTTTTCGATTTCCTCGGCCAACATCTCCTACTATCTCTTTAGAAGGATTCTTAATTTTAAGGTTGTACGTAGCATCTGGACGGACTTGTTTTCCACCAATATACATCTTCGCAGTCTTGTCTATGTCAGGTAAAGCAAAACTTTGATCATCGACGCCCTCTTTTTTCGTTGGGGCTAGTGGAATTTTTGTCGGTTTAGTTGTAAACTCTTTTTCCCAGATGGGTTTCATAAAGTCCCAAATTCCTTCTTCGCCTCCTTCTCGACCAAATCCTGATTCTCGGTATCCTCCGAACCCTGTTGACGCATCGAATAGATTAGTACAATTTAACCAAACAGTACCTGCTTTTAGTTGAGGTGCAATATCTAAAATAAGATTGATATTTTCGGACCATACGCTTGCCGCAAGACCATATACGGAGTTATTGGCCAATTCTACAGCCTCTTTAGGCGTTCTGAATGACATTGCCACTAGAACTGGGCCAAATATTTCTTCAATCACAATGGTATCTGACGGCGAAACGTTGGTAAATAGAGTTGGCAGATAGTAATAACCTTCATCAGGACAAGTTTGTGAGGGTTGCCATTTAATACCGCCTTCCTTTTCTCCGATCTTGACGTAATCATCAATGGTCTTCCATTGACTTTTATCTACAATGGCACCAATATCAATCGATTTGTCCAAAGGATCGCCAACTCGGAGCTTTTCCATCCTAGCTTTCACTTTCTCAATAAATGGTTCGTAGATTGTTTCATGTATCAGCAATCTACTCCCTGCACAGCAAACCTGCCCTTGATTGAACCAGATGGCATTAACAATGCCTTCCACAGCACTGTCAAGATCTGCATCATCGAAAACAATGAACGGTGATTTTCCGCCCAATTCAAGTGTGATTTTCTTCCCACTTCCGGCAATTTGTTTTCGAAGCGTTCGGCCGACCTCAGTTGATCCTGTAAAAGTTAGCTTGTTGAGATCGGGATGAGTTACGATGGCGTTACCCGTGACGGTACCACTTCCAGTTGTTATATTTAGCACTCCAGGTGGTAACCCAACGGAATGACATATCTCTGCGAAAAGAATCGCCGAAAGTGAGGTTAATTTTGCCGGTTTGATCACTATTGTGTTCCCGACTGCCAGGGCAGGAGCGACTTTCCAACTAAATAACATCAGCGGAAAATTCCATGGTACTATTCCACCAACTACACCAACAGGCTCGTAATCAGGATAATCCCTTTCCATGAGTTGAGCCCATCCAGCATGGTGAAAGAAATGTCTAGCAACTATTGGGATGTCTGCGTCTCGAGATTCTCGTATGGGTTTTCCATTATCCATTGTTTCTACGATCGCAAAAAGTCGTGCATTCTTCTGAATTTGTCTAGCGATTGCATAGAGATATCTTGCTCTTCCATGTCCTCCTAGGGCACGCCACTTGGGTTGTGCTTCTTTTGCAGCGCTTATTGCTTTATCCACGTCACCTTTTGTAGCAGCAGCGACTTGGACCATTACTTCTTTGTTAGATGGGTTAACTGCATCAAAATATTCATCATCTTGGGGTTCAACCCACTCACCATTAATATATAATTTGAATTTACGATCATGTTCATCAAACCATTCCTCTGCGAATGTTTTGCTCTCCATTGCTGGTCCGTATTCCATTGATTCAAAAATTTCTTTTACTTCCATACTATCTCACCTATGCCATTGGATGCCGCTGATCAGCAGAATATCTACCAGTTAAATTATGTTCAAGCTGTCTTTCAATATCTCCGAGCAAACTCGAAGCTCCAAATCTGAACAACTCCGGACCTAACCATTCATTACCGAGCTCTTCTTTCATCAAGGCTAACCAAGTTAATGCGTCCTTTGCTGATTGTATCCCACCTGCGGGTTTGAATCCTATCCTGTAACCCGTACGTTCGTAATACATTCTAATCATTCTCACCATGACTAATGAAACCTCAAGAGTTGCATTTACGCCTTCTCGACCAGTTGATGTTTTGATGAAATCCGCTCCAGCCATCATGCAGACAAGACTTGCCTTAGCTACATTTCGCAGGGTTGCCAAATTACCTGTTCCCAAAATTGTTTTGAGATGTGCATCCCCACAGGCTTCTCTGAAAGCTGCTACTTCAGCATAAAGTTGAGCCCAATTGGCTTCAAGTACGTGACTTCTGGTAATGACAATATCGATTTCCTTTGCACCGGCTTTGACCGAGGCTTTAATTTCATCTAATCTCTGTTCAAAAGGAGTTTGACCGTCCGGAAATCCGGTGGATACTGCTGCTATGGGGATATTCGTACCTTTTAGAGCTTTGAGTGCGACCCCGATAAATCGATGATAAACGCACACTGCTCCAACCGTAAAGTTGTAGGTTCCCATGCCTAATCCTTCCAAAATATCCAGTCTCACTGGTTGTCTAGCTTTGGCGCATAACCTTTCAACTTTCCCAGGTGTATCATCTCCAGACAATGTTGTAAGATCAATACACGTAACTGCTTTAAGTAACCAAGCTGCTTGCCATTGTTTCTTAATGGATCTTCGTTTGCCATGACTCGCCATTCTTCGTTCGACTGCACTTTTGTTGACGGCCTTAATTGAGCGTAAAAGGGGCGTCTTCTTGTCGAGTGCCTGGCCGCCATAAGAAATAA
>JACZSS010000556.1 GCA_022574115.1 Candidatus Heimdallarchaeota archaeon
TTTTTCCCCACTTTCCATATCAACAATAAATAGAAAGTTATCCCCTTGTTTAAAAAATGTATCTGCAAAGGGATTATATATACTTGTACCTAGTAAGATGATATATATAGCTACTACCACCCCCAAGTATCGAATGTATGGATGAATTTTTCCATTGTTCGAGTTTGTCGCGTTATTTCTTGCTTTCATAAGCTAAAAATTATAAAGATGTCAAGTACTTAAATAATTTGTAAGTCTTTCACCCCTCTTTACTTATCAATCAGTTTATTGAGTAGTGTACTTGTACATATCCAAGAAGTGGTAGTTGTACTATAAAACCTAGACTTCATTTGATAGTTGTATTGAATTCACTACAATGATTGATGATTGATTGGACTTTTTATCACAATTGCTACGACGGTTTGGGTACCTATTGTATAACAATGACTACAACTAAGCACACAAAATGTAGTGTTTTTCATACAAGCAACTATTAAATGTAGCATTTCTGCTACAACCTACACTCGTAATTGTAATAGATTTCATACAATTAATCTTCAGTTGTAGTAGATTTCATACAAGTAACTTTCAATTGTAGTGATTTCTTATGCACCATACGGATTTGGCGCCGACGCTATACGAAATTTGGGTAACAACTTAGGCAAGCACTACAAAATACCCCGGACTGATGCAACCGGAACTGTCCTGCAATTGGTGGAGGCTGGTCAACCAACCAGTTTGATGAAAGTCGCAGCATACAATTATTTAATGGATGCGACTAACAAACTACCCAATTCGATGGATAATGATCTAATTAAATGGGTCGATCAAACCCAAATGGATAATCTTTGGCAAACTGTACCCGCAGGAATGCAGGGAGTTGCCGAAGCATTCGCAGAGCAAATATTGGATGCACAGTATAACCGGTTACATATCGCTCAACTCTACGAGGCTATGTCCACCGGTCGAGCATGGGGTATTGACGTCGGCGGAGTTAGAACCTTCGATCGCTCCGTATTCGATATCAATACCATACCTCGTCAGACTAACGCCCTCGTCGAATTGAACGATATCTACTACCCTGGTTCAGATTCATTCGGAACAGTTGGTTCGCCTCATCAAATATTCAATCCGGATATTCCCTTCGATCAACAAGGTATTGCAATATTTGGTGATTCTCAAACGGCCATTGAAGTCAAAATATATCCTTCGAATGTCGTACCAGGGAATGCCGGTGTGAATCCCGTTACCGTGACCGTGACTCCTCAGCAATTCCAAATTCCAAATACCCGTGGTGAGCTGGGTATTCCAGATGTTTTGGACTCGCAAGGTGGGGTTCTTTACGACATGTCTGACTATCGGGTCGAAGCAGAATGGGTTAATTATTGGATGAATGCTGAATTGGCCGAAGTAGGTGGTCAAAGCGTACGAGCAGTTGATGGATCAACCGATAATCAAGCTATTTGGGATGCAGCAAGAGATAACCTGCTTGACAATGAGTGGCGAGATCTCCAGACTGCTTGGGACAAATATCGAACATTAGTGTTGAATGATGAATGTCTGGCTGGCTGTGAGGAACTAAATGAATTGTACACAGCCCGAATTATTTTCTTGAACAGTGTTCCTCGCCAAACGGTGTTGCCTCTCTATCATCAAGCCCTTTTACAAAAAATTGCCTATACACCTGGTCAGGGTTTGGCTTCTTCGTGGAGTGACGCTGTGGATGTTAATGGCGATCTGACGTTTGCGCCATTCAGACACGTCTTATCTATCTTAGGGAGACCGTCATCATTGTTCGATCTCGAAGTCGCAAATACTGCTCTTTCAGGAATCGACAATATATTACCATACGATGTTTTTCAATTGGAATTTGTGGGAACAGGTGGTTCTCAGCCATCAGTCGGAATCGATAAACTATTCAAATTAGAGCGAACCTACTTTCATGAACAATCGGTAACAATGAAGCAGTTCGTGCGTTCTCGTGATCTTGTGGAAGGCTTAATTCTGAAGTTAGATGATACGTTTATCCGAAAAATACTATTGGATGACTTTGCAACATACATAACCGTAGCAGGTAGAAAAGCAGGTGAAGATTTCATCGCAAAGATTGATACATACAAAATAGCTGAACGAACTCTATCTGATACAGATATTCAAACTTTGGCAGGATTGACCGACGAAGTCTCCTTCATGCTTGAAGGCTCACTGGTTGCGCCTAGTAGCATTAATAATAGGTTAACAGGTCATGGATTTAGATTTAAATACTTATTCGACTCTGATGTCGGACAATTACATCACCGTGTAAATAATGAAATGCTAAACACTATCCGTAATTACTTTGACTTCTCAGCCACACCCGTCTACAACTCCGTGAGGAAGAAAGCTGAAATGATTGAGGACTTTGTTGCCCATTTTGCTGGAGGTATTGTTAATCGATCACCTAACGGTGGAACCATCTCCAACGTTGCCGCTAAATCTTTTGACTACACTTTATCCGATGGAAAATTGTTTTCAGTGAAGGTCGACTGGTCAATAATAAGAGCCATTGATCCATCATCTTCTGCCACAACACCAGCATCTGCTCTACAAAATCTGATTTTCAGAGGTGGGAATTTTGATCTGACCAAGATGAGGATATTTGAGCAGACTTCCTTAGGTTACTCTGAAGTACCAAAAACCATTTTCCTGACAATAGACAACATGTTACGAAAATTGTACGATGCACCTGCTCAAGCTGCATCCAAAACAATAGATGATCTAATTGCCAACGGATGGATCAGACGAACTGGTTCAGACCTGGGTTTCGATGTAGACAACAGATTCTATCAAATGCTGCAGGAGGCAACAGATCTGCCTAGCAGATCCCGCTACAGATCTAAT
>JACZSS010000557.1 GCA_022574115.1 Candidatus Heimdallarchaeota archaeon
GACCACCGTGAAGGAAGCGATGGATTACATCGAAGCTCACGCGCCCAAGAAGTAAACAGATTCGGAGGCTATAGGTCTTGGAGAGGAGAATAGTTGTTACTGGTGTTGGTCTTGTGACCGCGCTCGGAATCGGAACCGATTTGACGTGGGAGGGCCTGTGTGCAGGGCGGAGCGGGATCTCAAACATCACCTTATTTGACGCGACGGAGTTTTCGAAAACCGATGAAATTTACAATCTTCCTAATTGACGCGTCCAAAAATTTGTCAAAAAATCCAATTCAAAGTTTGTTTCTTGAATTAAAAAAATTAAGTTAGTTTCTCTTTGGTAAACATCATAATTTTCTCTAAACTTTAATTACATTTCGTTTTCAAGCTTATCCGTTTCATTTTTTTTTCTTTTGTTTGATTATCTTACTGGCAAGGAAATTTTTGAGCAGAATCAACTACTCATCCACCGTAGTGATATATCATCAAGAAAATTTGGTTTAATCACATATTTGACTTATCGAAATGATCCAGTTAAGTCATTCTGTTCTTCGTAAACCTAATTTCGATCGATCCTGGTCCCGAAATCCTTGACCTAAAATCATGGAAAGAAATGATTGAAGAAGTAATAGCCTTCGAAATTCAAGCGAAACAAAACGACGAGGATCCAGACGGATGGTACGAATTGTTTCCCCGGAAAAACATCTACAAATTTTCCGGTTTGGTGGTTTTCCGTATAGTCATTTATCTGCGTCTAAGACTGTTGTAAAAATATCAGGCTCTGGAATTGATTTATTTCGCTGCTGTATGGATTAATATTTGCTTCCAGTTTACTCAATTTGTATTTGAGCTGAAATTTAATGCCATCAGTTAATTGATAAATAATCCATTCTTCCCTTATTGCTTGAAATTGAAACTTTATTTTGGGCGTTTAATTCAACCTCTCGGACTAGTTTGGTGTTATCTTCTGCTTTTTCTCCATAATATGACTTATCAGTTTTGGAAATAAATATTGATCCTGATTACGCGCAAATCCATAAATTAGCAATTGATTTAAATTTGTTATCTAGTTTGTAATACAACCTTTTCAGCAGGTTTTCTCTCCATAGCTCAGATAAATTCATTTGCCGTAAAGTGGGTAGGACATGAAAATTCCAGCTTTAGTGGACATTACATCTAATACCGATCATAGATGTCGCAGCAATAATCAGTCTTTACTCGGCTGATGTTCGGTTAAGAAAATGGATTTTTATCAAATTTAATACAGCTAGAATCGGTGGAGACCATCCCCAATAATATTCACCAGAATCGAGTATTGATTGATCACCTTTGGATCCGCATCCACATAACGAGGCAATGTCTCCACTCGGATCCCAGATAAACATTGAGTAGTAAACGAGTGCAACAAACAGGTTAACAAATGTGATAATTCGAGTTCCAGCTAAATCCTCAAGAACTAACTTTCCTTGCCGAGTATACATCAAGTATAGAGATCTTAGTGAAATTAAGGTGTAGATCGGGATAAACAACAATACCAAAACTGGAATAAAAGATTCGACCATAATATCCAAAATGCAGAGCACAAGACTAATTATTCCAAAGACTTGTAATCGATATACAAAGAATTTTTCGTTAATCATTGTCAATGCTTGATTTGTCAATGCATTTTAAGGATTATTCGATTAATTTTAAGCTTATTCTAGTTTAATAAATTCACCGATAACTTTTTGATATCTATAAATCCTCGCAGTTGTCCTTGATTTTTCAAGGCATGCTAAAATGAATTTAGGATCAATCGACTGATATACCAGGATTTCCATCTAGCACAGATAAATTTAGATTGTACTTAGACTAAGAATGTCTCGAATTGCAAGTTGAAACAGGGTGTTGCCGGTGATTTGGGAAGTAGTTAATCTAGGTTGTAATAGTTTCCATTCTAAGACTTGAAACCTCGTGACACAAGAAAAACTAGAACTCTAAATACATTTATTAGCGTATGGATACGAGTTGCTAAACGGTTAGCTCACAGACCAAAAAGATCAGGGACACTTAAATATCTTTGAAGAATCGCTCTCGAAACACCGAGATAAACTAGTCGCAATTTATTTGGATTTTCTAAAAAACGTACTTGATGCATATAGGAAGATTCCAGCAAGGAATGCAAAGAAACCATAAGAAAATGAGACAGATCCAAATCCAGCCAAATCTTTGTTACCAGTTACTCTACCTGCATTAGCGAGCATGGCAACTGATGCAGCAGCAACAAGACCCACTGCATTTATTTTCCAGATAGATTCCGAATCTCGTGATTTGTAAAATGAAACACCTAAAAATCCTATAAGGATCAGGTAACTTGACCAGATGAGTACATCCTCTAGGAGGAAGTCGTAGAGGGTAGTAGTTTGTTTTAATCCAGCGATATCGATATCGTAGATAGGAAGCATAAGAGATAGTAGAGAGATAAGGATTGAACCACCTAACAATTTACCTCTTGTATCAAAAGTAGCAGACTTTTCATAAGAAACTGTCATACAAGTAATTGCGACTTAAGTTAATAAACCATTGAACTACATTTACTAAATGATATTGAGTTCATTAAAGAAATAAAGGAACAATCCAAGTGCGTGAATAGTAATTGCGATAATAAAAAATCTATCACCTTTTCGGCCGATCTTTAATTCCCCAACCCTACCTCCAGAATCACCGAATTCAATGAATTTTGCAGCGAATGACCATGCGAGTAAGAAAATGACCACGTGGACAACATTAGAAGTAATGTCACTACCTTGTAAAATTTTAAGGAAGAACTCAATAACTAGGAGAAGAACTATCCCAAACCAAAACCATACTCGTTCGTACGAAATTGGTACAGAT
>JACZSS010000032.1 GCA_022574115.1 Candidatus Heimdallarchaeota archaeon
AATCCACTTGAGGATTTGATCTCGCATAAGTCCACCTTAACATATCGATTTTTATTTCGGTCGCTAGTAGTCTAGTTATTTGATGAATCATGCTACTAGACTTTAATCAGGTAGAAATAAATGCTGAGGGGCTCGAGTGACTCATGCAATGAATGACTCGAGCACGCCCAAAACCCCGATTGAATGCTCATCGACTTTGCAGTCTCCTTGGAAACCTCAGCGTAATCGACTTCATTTGATGAAATTTAGGATTGTCGTTTGTGTTGATAATTTTAGCTCTCAAAAAGATCTGCTATTTCTTTTTCTCCAGCAATGTAAGATTGATATTTCAGCATAAGCTGTTCTTGATCTTTTAGTGAACGTATATATGGTTTAGTTTTAGCAATTATCTCGTAAAAATTGAGTTCGTTACGGTATCTGGGAACTAAATGAATGTGATGATGTTTAATGCTACCCCCGGAGTCAGAACCTTGGTTCCACCCTATATTAAGAGAGTTTGTCATGCCAGCATGTTTCAACATATTGATAACTCGTTGGGTAACCATGCCAATTTTCGTGATTTCATCTTGAGTGTACTCTTCATACCCTTCGACATGCCGTAACGGTGCAATTAATGTATGACCAACTTGGTATGGGTACACATTCAGAACGACTATACAAAGTTCATCGCGATAAATTTCTAACCTTGGAACCGAATCATCATAGTTGATTATTCTACATATAATGCACGAAATTTCATCTTGGTCTCTATACTGGACCTTCTTCTTATCCATGATGTATTCAAATTTTTGATCCGCTAATACTGCCTCATCAAACAAAGATCGATCCCAATCTTGAGAAGCCTCTGATTTTTCGGAACTTTGTTCTCTATCAGGATCAGGCATTCTCAAGGTTCGCTCAGTCTAATTATTATAAAATAGCTTAGCTCCATCCATAGTGTAACCGTTATTGATCACAATAAAAACCAATTTCTCAATGATTTCAATTTCGAAACGGACGTTAGTGGTTACAATGAGATGTGAACTCGCTGCAAACCCACAATATCCAAGATAAATTCTACATTGAGTAGCAGCTCCCCTTGTCCCGTCTCTCCGACCCTGACTTACGGGGTTTTTATAAAATTGTCAAAAAACATTATGCACTTCATGTGCATCAACTCTATTAGATGCGGAGCACATCTTGAGATTTCTCTAAGTCATTGACATGCTCCATTATCTAATTTTCGATCGAGTCTAGCTTGTGCCAAATTCAATTTAAGATCTCGTCGTTTTATTTGATAAAACAGTTTCAGTAGATGTGAATTATTCGAAGTGCGCATTAGGCTGATAATACGCACTCAGGAAAATTTCCAAAAATTGAATATTGAAATGTTGGGCCAATCTTAGACCGACAGATCGCCTGTGTATCAGCTGATTTAATACGTGGATATACTCCTAGGTATTACCACTACTACAAAAAATTTCCTTATCACATTAATTTTGAAGAACTTCTCGTATTTATGTTAACTTTTATGCTTAAAGTGCTCAAGTAGAAATACAAGTCGTCCTTCTTGGAATTTGATGGGGGTGATACATCGGTTTTCTGTCGATCGATAATTCTAGCTAATTTCTGTAAGCAAGTTTTTATATTGGTGGTTTTTCGTTTTTAATGTGTCAGATCCTCCAAAGAAGTTTATTAATACTGACATAATTTTAGCATTTGTTTCGTGGATATTAGCCTTGATTTTCGGGCTTCTGGCTAGTGATCCCGATCCCCCAGCACGCGCTAGCAATATTTTTGGATTAGTCACTTTGGGATTGATCATATCCGGAGCTATATTCTTTGCTAGCAGGAAAAAATAATCTCTGCGAATTGATTCAGAATCGAGAATAAAATTACTTCCTGATTTAATTGATTGACACCGAAGTTCGTGATGATTGATAGATTGTACTTCATTAAGTGCGATAGAGAATATCTGTCTGGAACATGATTTATCTGTAATACCAATATTTGGAAAACTTGACGAACAATAATGTTGATGTAAAAGTTTCGAAAGGTTGAGAATCGATCGTGAGTTGAAAATTAAAGTAATTCTCTTTTATGAATTATTCGAATTGCGTAATAGGCTGATAATACGCACTTGGAAATATGAGCATGGATTCTTCACGATCGATCGAAATTTTGTCGAATTTGCATCCAAAACAGGATACGATTAGTTGATTTATCAGATGAATTAGAATAATTAGACTTTAAGCATTGTAGGGAGGATCCCAATTTTTCTTAACCCATCTAAATAATGGTCAATTTCTTCTTGGTTGTCTCTTTCAATAATCAGTCGTCCGTAGTGAATAAGCGAATTCAGATAACGCCCTATGATGACAAAAGCTACAATTCTCCCGTCTCGGAACGAAATTTTAATCATCCACTCCAATGCTAGATTAAGGTTTTGTGCGTCTTTGACAATATAGCTCCCTTGTCCCCACACATTATCATCTTCTCCGATTAACTCATGAAGCTCCCAATCCTTAAATATTTCTACGTCTAATTTCAATTCTTGAAGTGCAGATTGTTTATCTGTTGGTCCCGCCATGATCTCTTTAGCCTTACTTACATAAATTTCATCAAAATCTAGTAATTTAATGAATTCGAGAAAGGGATTAATTGAAAATTTAACGCGAAGTGGAGATAATAAAGCAGGATCTGAGTGATAATCATCATGTAATAGATTTTCTACAACAACCCAGTTATGCTCAGTTATACCTTTAATAAACTGGCGAGCAAGTTCTTTGTTTGTTATCCTATCCATTACAGATATGTCAAATTTAATGAACTTGAAGTGTTTGATTAATAAACTCATACTTTGAAGTATTGGGTGGCTTTTGATTACATTTCAGTAATGGATGGGGAGTACATTTTCATTGATCGTAGCTGTTTCTATTGAAAATTATGGAGGAAAATTCATTCGAAGGAAGGATTAAGAATAAAATGATCCAAGAAATGTAATAGCGTATTATGAATACAATATTGACATTCTTCCATCATTTTTCCATATTAATTTTGCCTTGAACATCAAGAATTTCTATTTTTCAGATGCTCAAGCATGATTTTTTTCAATTTTTATCCTCGTAATTAGTCATATTTCCCCACTTCTCAAAGGGAAAATCCTGAAACTCTGAAGAATTCTTGTTCTGAATATCTCCAGAATAGTTCTAGGTGAAAATTCGTGCTCGTACGCCGATGTGATAACGCGATCTTTTAGGTATTTTGGAATTTTCGTTGGTGATATGTAATTCTTAATGATTGAATAATAAATTTGCTAATTAAATACAACGATCGATTAACAGTTAACTCATGCTCATTTCTACGATCCCATAACTGCATTAGTAAGACTTATCGAAGACAGCATGCGATCGAATAAGTAATAATCTCGATCACTTTTAGGACGATGTGGAGCTAACAACCAAAGAAGAAGCAATTCTTTCAGGTCAACAAGGCGAGGCAAATCAAATTGCGATGGCGCTGTTGGTGGATATTGGTGAATTTTTTGAAGCTGATAAACTGATTCCAGTATCTTCTGCACATATCTCTGGTGTGTCATATTTGACGGGTGGGGATGGTCTTATCGATCAACTCAATTTATTTGTTGAAAAGGAGGCAAAGGTTGCGATACCCTCCACACTCAACCCATGTGGAATGGATCGAAATAATTGGGAAGATTTTTACATTGACCTAGAATTTGCCACCAAGCAATTTGAAATCTTAAAATATTTTGAAAAGATGGACGTCACGACTACTTGTTCGTGCACCCCATACGATTTTGGCCACATATTAACAAAGGGACAACATGTTGCTTGGGCTGAAAGTTCCGCTGTCACCTTTGCGAATTCGTATTTTGGAGCACGTACCAACAAGGAGGATTCATTATCAGTTCTAAGTGCGGCTATAATTGGGAAAACTCCTAACTTTGGATTTCATCTCACGCAAAATCGGGTTCCTAATGTTAACGTAAATGTCGAGGCCACTATTGAGGATTATTCAGATTATTCGATCTTAGGAGAAATTGTTGGAAACCATTTCAAATCTAAATCTTTTGAATTTGGAGCAATCCCCCAAATTGAAGGAATACATAATCCCAGACCTCAGGACTTGAAAAGCCTCGGAGCTGCATTTGCATCATTCGGAACGCAGCTCTACCACATAAAAAATATTACGCCTGAACAGGAGCTATTGTCGGACCTCAAACTTGATGATGAAATCATTGTTACTAATGAGATGGTCTCTGAAACTTACGCACGCCTACAACCACAGCAAGAGATAGATTTGACCGTTATTGGGTGTCCCAATGCCAACTTTGAGGAAATCAGGGAAGTGGCAAATTTAGTTAGAAGTAAAAAATTAAAACCTGGGAAGGAGTTTTGGGTTTTCGCCAACTCCGCTCAAAGAGCAATTGCGAAATCAGCAGGGTTCGTAGATACAATCCTAGAAGCAGGTGGTAAAATGATTTCTGACACTTGCCCAGAGGTGATGCCATATGACAAAAAACGATTTCCAATTGTCTTAACAAATTCCGTCAAAGCACAGCATTACATTGCGGCTCCAAGTCTTAATGGGATACCTACCTACCTATTACCTCTAAAACAATGCGTGGAGTTGATGTTCGAGTGAAAAACTACATTGGTAAGGCGCTTCGATCCATGGGAGATCTTGAAATAAAGGCTAAAGCAATTGTCACAAAGGAACCAGTTACCTTTCTCGGTTTTGTGGATGCAAAAACCGGCTTGATAACTCAGGAAGGGCATGAGTTAAATGGTAAATCGCTCACAGGAAAAATTTTTGTTTTTCCAAAGGGTGTGGGATCTACCGTTGGACCATATACCTTAATAAATTTAGTAAAAAATTCCAAGGGGCCACTGGCAATCATTAATCGAGAGAGCGATCAGGGAACAGTATCGGGATGTAGTGTTGCACAAATCCCCCTAGCTTATGGTTTTATTAATGATCCAACTGAATTCATTCAAGAAGACGATGAAATAACAATCGTATTCAAATCAGGCATCGCACGTCTAACAATTCACTAAGATTAATGGGTAATCAGTTCGTTGATGCGGCCTTCCTCAAATAATTTTTCAAGATGAAGTTTGATATTGGTTTTGGCAAATTCCCACAGTTCCCTTGAAACGTCAACATAGACAGTTTTAACAATATCATCTAAGGTCATAGCACCATTGTTTACCGCTTGCAGGATGGAAATCTCACGTTGTGTTCTATGCTTGATATAATATTTTAGAAGTTTGACCGGATTGAAGTTTACTGGCCCATGGGCAGGGTATACAAGCTTTGGTTGCAAATCGATGAGCATTTGGGTTGAGGTAAAATATTTTGTCATGTTTCCGGTTGAAGCACTTAGTACTGCCGAGCCAATTCCTACAACATGATCTCCAGCGATTAATATCCCACGTGTTTTGTTAAATAACGTCAAATGACCATCAGTATGCCCTGGCGTATGCAAAACTTGGAGTGTGATATCACCTATTTCGATATTGCCAGAAGATACGGAGCTTTTAACTAAGGTTGTCTCAATTCTTGAAAGCGTTAATTCGTGTCCATAGATGATTGCATCTGGGAATAGATCTTCGATAACTGGAAGAGCATTCCAGTGATCAAGATGATCATGTGTTAAGAATATCTTTGGAGTTTGATCAAGTGTTTGAAGAATCTGTCTGAAATGCTCAAACGAATCATTTTTAGCACCTGGGTCGACGAGCATAGCTTCATCACGATTTTCGATTAATATGAGGTTAGTATGTGAAAAAGGAGCAATTGTATCACTTTCGATCGGGATGATCTGAAAACCTGGTGCAAATTCGATCTTTGTCTGCAGACCAACTGGTAATTCAGTCTCAGTTAAGCTTATGTCAATAAAGCGATCGGTTCGGGTCATAAGCATAATAAAATGCAATACTGGAGGTGGTATCTTCATATTTCCTAAAGACCATTTGCTGATAATATCTACTGGAGTCATCCATACGAGCTCAATAATTTCTGTTCCATCAGGTTCCCCCTCAAAACTATCAATCATTTTATGGTTAGAATAAAAATAAGCCGCATCAAATATCCTCGGTAAAAATGGAGGGGTTTGCCTTCTTCCAGAGAAAACTAAGCTAAGTTTGAATTCGTCACGAGCTCTATAATCGAGGACAAACTGATTTGCTGACTCGTTACGTTTATCCCTTGGAATTACATCAGGGGATCCCGCAACAATTCCCGTCTCTTCATATAGTTCCTGCAGCACTTGATCAACCGACGCAATCTCGTCTCCAATCCAATCATCCGGTAATTCCTCCTCAATTTTTCCACCTGGAAAAACCCAAAAATCTGGAAAAGACCGAAGTTCTTTACTTCTTAACCCGAGTAGAATTTCGCCATTTGATTTTTGGAGTATTATGGTTGAGGATTTGATAAATCCATTCATCGGCTATTTTCAAACTAATGAAGAAGTTAAGAATTCTTGGTTAAATCCTAATCCGTAAGTTGGATAATGTTTGATTATATTTTTCATATGTGGATTAATATCTAAGCATATTGAAACGCACCTTGAAGCATTTTCAAAATCATTCACGTTAAAATATAATGTTCCCAAAATTAACCAAGCTTCATCAAACGGTCTGTCTTTTGATTTGCTAATAATTGCTTCAATTTCATCAATCGCTACATTTAGATTAAGTGAGTTGGATTCTAGGCTAGATCGAATTTTTGAGTAGATAATTTGGATGTTAACATATCCACGGAGAGTAGAGATTGGATTTTCATGATCTTCTACTCGTAAATCTATTTTGCGATCACCAAAATTCCCTTTTCCCTTTCTCAATTGATCAATCATAATAATTGCGCTCTGACTTCCTCTGCTATCTCCGCCGGCAGCCTCAGCAGACTCTAAAGCAGTCATGATTTTTTCAACTAAAAATCCACTTGCATTTTCAAATCCGTGGGACATTGATGGAATGACGTCATCATTTGACAGCAAATTCCCTTGACAGGAATAGTTCTTACCTATTACGTGTGCAGCAGATGGAATACATTTATCTCCGGTAAAGGCAAAGCTTCCGTGTTTCACAGAGTAAATCCCCAGTTGTCTTAATTCAATACCCTCATCAATTCTACGAAAATGCTCCATGATCTGCTGAGGAGTTCTACCATCTTCCAGCAGCTCCAAGGCTTTAGGTCCAAGAGATACATTGACCAAACTTTGTGTTGCCACAGCACCCAAATCAGCCCTAATCCATGGGACAGTTGAACCCAAGGAGAATACTTTTGAATGAACACCAACGCCCAATTCACCTGTAGTTGGATCATATGCTACTATCGAGTATGTCATACTTACTCATTTTAATTTGGATTTTTAATCTTGGTCAAGTCGTGATTAATTTCTATATACTCGACATCATTTTATCGAGCTACTATTTTCAATAATTGAATCTTGTAAGATGGTAACATCATCGAATATAACACAATCATCTCCTACAATAGCTCCCTCTTCAATTTTTACTGAATTCCCGATTTTAGTTCTTGCACCTATTGAAACCAGTATCTCACAATTTTCTCCAATAATTGTTTCTTCTCCAATCACAAGTCTGTCTGAGATTGCATAAATTCGTGTATTTTGTCCAATTTGACATCCCTCTTTTAGGATAATCCTGTGTAGGCTAGCATCAAGTACGCAGTTTCCTTTTAGAACACATTGACTATTTACATACACTTCGCCAATTAACTGAGTTGTAAAATCAAATAGAGCACTCTTGGAGATGTGAGCAAATTTTTTCGAAACTCTCACGGTTTGATTAAATCAACAGAATTGATTAGTTGAATCATCCAAGTCAACTCAGTTGATTGTTAAACTATTAAATAATTCTTTCAATCCAATATAATAATTTTAAGATCATAATCCCCCATATTCCGAACCAAACTGGCAAGAGAAATTCCGAGCTTTGGATGGATAAAGTCTGGAGATATATCTCTAAGTGGTACGGCCACAAATGGATATTTTTCTATGCTTGGATCGGGAATTTGGATATTACGGGACCTGTCATCGACTATCTGATCACCGTAAAAGGCAATATCTAAATCAATTGATCGCTCCGAATATTTGTCATTAGATCGGTGGCGTCCGATATCAGTTTCAATTTTCCTCAAAATATCAAATTTCAGCGAGATGGGAGAAATATCCGTTTCCAACAAGACCGCACAATTAATGAAATTTGATTGTTCTGGTCGGTTAAATGGTTTTGATTCGTAGAATTTTGAAACGATAAGATCACCAAATTTCTCATTTAATATGTCCAAAGCTAGCTTGATGTTTGTCTTTGGATTGATGTTAGATCCAATTGAAATCAAGACTTGATGTTTCATTCGTAATCTATTCTGCTTCTATCAATTTCTACACCTACAGTTGATGCAAAACGCAAAGCATGAGGTTTCTCAACTCGGACAACTACGCGTTCAGCCCCGTTATCAAGAATTGCGATTTTTGCGACTGCATCAGCCAGAGTCTCGATCAGATAATTGGACGATTGCTCTACGTATTCGATGATTTCCTTAGTCAAAGTTCGATAATTTAGTGCATCTGTGATGTCGTCAGTTTTGGCAGCTTGATTAATATCGGTATATATGGTCAGATTTATCAAGATATCTTGTTTCTTGACTCGCTCGGATTCATTAATCCCCACAATCCCTCTTAGGAGTAAATCCTTAATAATTATTTTATCTTTCAATTAATCACGCCTGTAAATGACCGAGCCAATTAAGCTCTCACCGCCATCGACGTGAATTTTGGCGCCTGTTATGAAATCATTGGAAAACAAGAATCTAACTGTTTCGCCTATCGATTTCGGTCCACCTGTCCGTTCTAAAGGCAATTTGGAGATTAAATTAGTCCAACCCGAAGAGTCCATCTGGCTTCCCGCAGGCTCAAGAATAGGACCAGGAACGATACAATTGACTCGAATATGAGGAGCAAGTTCTCTAGCAGTAACTTTAGTTAAATGTATTAACCCGGCTTTACTGACTCCGTGGTGACTATAGCCATACCATGCATTCACACCTGACAAATCAGCAATGTTAACGATACTTCCCTTGTCGACACCTTCATTTTTTATCATTAATTCAGAAACATATTTGATCAGTAAAAATGGTGCACGAAGGTTTACGTTCATTACTTTATTCCAATCATCAAGAGTGACTTCAGAAAACGGCTGTTTCTTAAACATAGAGGCAGAATTGACTAACTGATTGACTTGACCTACGTTTTCTCCTATATTATGAATCATCTGTTTTATATCGTGGCCATTGGATAAATCACATTTATAACGGTTAACTTCAACGCCGAATTCTTTTAATTCTAATTCTGTAGCTATCGCTTGCTCGTCTGAACTGTTATAATGCAGAACTATGTTCGATCCATGTGAAGCTAGTTCAATTGCGATTCCTTTTCCAACTCGATGAGCCGCCCCTGTGACGATAGTAGTGGTGTTTTTGAGTCGCAATGTAATCGGTTTTTACTGGATTAAGTCGTTTTACCAACGAGCTTATAAAATTCGTCTCTCTTAGCTATGTTTTCAATAAAAATGCCTCTTGATGAAACAGTTTTCATCGATAATGCGTGTTTCTTTACACCACGTAATGAGGCACAACTATGATAACCTTCAAGCAATACAAAAACTCCTTTTGGGTGCAAAACATGTTCAATACAATCGGCAATTTCGTTGGTTAGACGCTCTTGAACTTGAAGTCGTTTGGAATGCATATCCACAATCCTAGGGATTTTGCTCAAGCCGATTACCTTATCGTCGGGAATATATGCAATATGAGCTTTTCCAGAGAATGGTAACATATGATGCTCACATAGTGAGTCGTATGCTATATCTCCAATAATAACCATTTCATCGTTTTCATAATCGATATCATAAAGCGCTCCGTTTACAATTGTCATCAAATCTTGTGAATACCCCTCTAATAACTCTTCATACATCTTGGCGACTCGATGAGGAGTTTTACGCAAGCCTTCACGATCGGGATCCTCTCCCACACTCACCAGAATTTGTCTGATGGCCTTTTCTACTGTATCATGTTTCTGGGACCCACTAAGTACTTTGCTTGCATATTTATAGTCCTTGCGAGGTTCTTCTGCTGTCATACTTCACCGGGATTTTATTTCGAGTCAATAAACTCGACTATCTTAAGTCTGAATCCCACATATTAAAGCATTAACGTACGGGGCATGTAAACTGGGCTGTGGTGTCTGAATAATTAGATTCGTCATTTTCTGTAATCAAACTACATAAAAGAAAAGATTGTCCACCCGTAGTAATTAGCATTTAAAGAGGATGAGTATTGGTTAAAGTTTGAATCTAACTTACAAATGGATAGTTTATCGGTGGTGAAGCAAATTCAACCTGTTTTGGTGACAAATGAAAAGGGGATTTATTGCCCTAAAGGAGATTTTTACATTGATCCTTGGAAACCAGTAAAAAATGCAATTGTAACACACGCGCACGCTGACCATCTCAGATTCGGAAATAAGAATTATATTGTCACTAATAAATCTCTAAGTGTTACCAGACACCGCTTAAGTAAAGATGAAACAAAAGGCAAAATCATTGCATATGAGTATGATGAAAATTTTGACTTCAACGGAGTTACTGTTTCATTTCATCCAGCTGGTCATATACTAGGTTCTGCGCAGGTAAGAGTAGAAATTGGGAATCAGGTTGCAGTCGCAAGTGGAGATTACAAACGAAGTCAGGACCCAACTTGTCAACCATTTGAGTTGCAGAAATGTGATCAGTTTATTAGTGAGGCAACCTTTGGTCTACCAATTTATAGGTGGCGGGACGGCTCGCACATCGGACAACAAATGATTGACTGGTGGCGAAGGAATGCAGACGAAAATAGACCCTAGGTAATCTATTGTTAT
>JACZSS010000558.1 GCA_022574115.1 Candidatus Heimdallarchaeota archaeon
ACGACGAGTCAAAGAGATCATGACCTTTCTTACGTTCTTCTCTGAAGCGAGTCAGCAAGAATAAGTTATAATCTACCCCGATACCCAAACTGATGGATATAAGCACACTTGGAACAAAACTGAGAATTGTGATGTTGCCAACCTCGATGAGCCGTTCAAGGACTCCGAAGGTTATTAAAATGCTCATGAAAATCGGAGCAATGGTTATGGGGAAATATCTCCAGTTTTTGAGTAGGAATATTAAAAGAATAAACACTAGGGGTATGGTAATACTATCAATCTTAGCCAAATCGCCTTCAATTGCTTCGTTGGTATCGCTTCTTAGTTCAGGTCCTCCGACAACATATACATCAACTTGGGTCAAATCCAAATCATCAATAAATTCTCGCAACTCATGTCCAAATGCTTCCTGTTCGTTTAAACCAAGATCCATGGATATTACGATAATTGATGCAGTTAGGTCTAGACTGACAAATTCTACTTTCAAATTATCAAGTGGTCCACCTTCGAAAACATAGTATCCTACCATTGAAACCCATTGTCCATCATAATTTGTATCTAGCCAAATGCTTACTGAACTAGTCAGGAGTCGAAGATCAGACTGATCACCCAAAACCTGACCTGCTTGGCTGTAAACTGTTATAATATGAGACTCTTGTTCCTCTAATTCAGGAAAATATTGAGTCTGTAAATCAAGTCCCCGAGCTGCATCGGATCCGTTTGGGGGAGCAAAATCGTTCTTGGTTTTTTCGAAAAAGCTGGGGGCAAAGAATGCCATTGAGATCACTGTCAAGGCAATCCAAAACAATATAATTGAGATTTTTCGTTTTTCTATAAATTGTGTAATACTTGTAGTATCCAAATAATCACCGTTTATCATTCCAATATTTGGAATAGGTTATTACGTGATTTCATTTTTTCATTTAAATACATTATCATATTTGTAACATGTTATTCTAATATTTGGAATAAACTATTATGCAAGGTAGAATTTGTTCCAGCGATAAGTATAATAAGCAGTTTCGTATTTTCTCTATTAGAGTGACTAGGAAACAAGTGCAAGAGGCCCCTGAATTTTCGATGGACTTTGTGCTGGATTTATCTGTGACAGAGCTTTTGGTCTTACAATTTCTGATGAGACACCAAGTCCCCATTGTGAGAATCGTACTTCTCGAAACATTAAATTCCGTCTTTACGCATGGCAAGAAAATACCTCCTTCCAGCTTCTATCACAAACTGGACAAATTGATTAAACGAGGTTTCGTCAAAAAGTTTGAAGACCAAAAGATCCAAGTCACTGAGATGGGTCGAATGATCATTTATGAAATGCATCGCATTACAGCATTGGCATCGGTAGATGCTCTCTCAATTACCCAAGAAATGACCCCTAAGTTTCTTGAAGAAAGTGGGCTCGGAGTAGTCCCTTCTCTATTGATTGTTAATTTGGAAGAAGGATTTGATGTGAGGATGATTGATCACCTTTCAAATTACGGAGATGAGTCCTATATCGTTGCCAATGATGAGGTCTATCGAAGTTACAAGGCTCGTGACATGGATAAACGAATTAAGCAGACCAAACATCTTGGGGCTAAGATCAGAGAAGCAAATGATTTTTTCGACGGTGTGATAATTCTTGGATACGATTGCAACATCTTGATCGAAGAACGCCCTACCAGAGAGTGGTTAGCAGAGGCTATGCGAGTAATCAAACCTGGAGCATTCATCGTGGTCTCTTCAGTTGATGAGATTCCTGAGACAGACCACTTCATCGCTGATGCTCTAATTAAGAACATTAATGAAAGTAAATTGTTGCACAAAGTCGGACCAGACGAATTGGTTGAAGAACTAAAGTCGGTAGGATTAGAAGCTCCAAAAGTGTTTACCCACAAAGGGCTCGTGCTTGGCTGGGGAACCAAACTTACATAGTTCTGACCTCATCACATATCTGTTTGCAATACCGAGTAGATACATCTTAACAAAGCATGGTTGCTAGTCTACAAGACACAATTTACCAATTTTAACTAGTGTAATAATTTCAGTTACGACTGTATTGTCTTCTGAATTCGATAGACTAGAGCTCTAATTTTTTGAGTTAAATTTGAGCTATAAGGTTTACTAGGTTCAGAATAATTGAGACCTACTATGAAATCAGGGTTAAGTTACTCCATTCAAAGCATAACCAGAAATTTCGAAGATCTGGAGTGTTGATGTTTGGAATCATTATATCCATCTCAATTATATCAGGAATCATGTTTTATTCGGATTCAACCAACGAATCACTTGTCGCAGCTACCATTTCCGATGTCGAATTAGATATCTCTGTGGAAGTTGGTAATATCGATTTATAAGAAATAAGAAATATTAGATATCCAAGACTATATTGATATGAAAATATAAACGATAACAGTATTTCTTCGTTAAATTTGCTCCAATTTCTTTCCGATTTCAATGAGATATCTAAGTTAACTGACTTTACATTAAATAAAATCTCAACGGACGACATCGATCTCATGAAAATCTAGTAGATCCTGATCTTTACTTTTCTCCACTGATCGATCTAGTATCACACTGACAACCCGTGAGTAACACTGGTATTTATGTTTAATTTGCATTTAATCTAAAATATGGATAACCGACTGGCAATCGTTGATTCCGAAATCGGACATTTCACAAGCATAACGATGTCGGAATTCAAGGAATATCAAAGGCAGTTGTCAAATAAAGAGGAACAAATAGCCAGATATCTGTCTCCCATCAAAGATCGTCTTTATGTTCTGCGAGGTTCTTTAGTCCATAGTTTTCATTTCAATCAAGGTCAGATTTTTGCTGTTATCCTTGAATTACTTCAACAG
>JACZSS010000033.1 GCA_022574115.1 Candidatus Heimdallarchaeota archaeon
GTTAGCGAGGCGACGCTAGACGATTACTTTGAGTTAGATCCGTCTACACGTCAAGTTGAGGCGATAAAAACCATCTATATTGTAACTGATGGAAGTCTTGATCTAACCAACAGAAAATCTCAAAGCCAAAAGTGTCAATATTGTAATCAGCTTTTCACTAAAAGGGGGATAAAGAGACACACTGCCAAATGTGAAGTATACATCGAATTTCTAGCTGAAAGAGAAAAGAATTCTGGTTTTAGAGTTCGATTGTACGTCTGGACTACTGATTGTTGGTTTTGTAGTAAACAAACCCCGGTTTGTAATATGCAAATGGAATTTTTCTCACCGGTGGTCGTAAAACCTATTTCAGGAAACGATAACTGGCAATATTTTAAAAATTTGCAGCCTGAATATGACTCCATAATTGAGGAAAATCACATATATTTACACGATCAGAAAATTCTTTGTAGTAACTGCGACCAGATTCAGGAATCGTCGATGCTGGTGGAAGAATTAAAAGGGAAAGAAAGGGCTTGGAAGGACGTTCATTCTTCCCTAGAGATCGCACTCGATAAGTGCAAACACAGTCAATTACCCCCAGTATGCATTTCGTGTTTATATCAAGATTTTACGATTGAGTAAAAATTTTCACAAAAATCACTCGTTGAGAATTCCTTAAACTCGACGTGGTCTCAATTTTTTTTTTCGAAGCGTTTAGCGGGGTTTTCTCAGGGTCAGTATGGGTCGTGGAAGAATGATCAAAAATAGGTGGATTGTTTACTCCGAATATGATAGTAAAACTTTCCATACGAACCTCAACTATAAATGATTAACTGGGGAGACGCCTAGTTGGTTAACAAAACGAGCGATAAAGAATTCCATGTTCGTTAAATAAATGATTACAGTTACTTAGTTTGTAAGTAAGATAATGTGACATCAAAGATGCAAAGATCAAGTTATTGACAATATTAACTTTTCTGATCGTACCCAGATTATACGGATACACAGTTAGTTGACACACAATGGAAAGCACCAATCACCAAGCATATTCTCAGGCCGGAACTGGAGAGAGAAAGGATGGAGATAGTGCAACTGCTCCACCTACATTGCGAGTTCCTTTCACTAGTCTTTTTGCCTTTATAGCCTCCTTATTTGTCGCAGCCGGTATTCTCAAAAGAAAATTTGAAATTTAAGCAAAACATCAACCAGATTGATCTATAGGATCCATCTCCTCTTTCCACTTTACAAAATTTTTATAAGAAATAATCCAGTTTATCAATTCCTTTAGATTCAACCAATTAGATTTATTTGGAATCTGACATGTTCTATATTGATGGTGGAGTTGGAGGGGGATCCGTCCTACGTGTAGGTGTTCCATTAGCCCTAGCGCTTAATAAATCAATCAACGTAATTAATGTGCGTCGCAAAAGAAAAAGGCGAGGCTTACGAACTCAGCACTTGACGGGATTGCAACTACTGTGTCAACTAACTGGATCATATTTAGAGGGAGGAGCAATTGGATCAAGTGAAATCACCGTCCGGCCCAATTTTACATTTGTCAGTCCTAACAAACATCCAATGATACAACTTCCGACGTCGGCTGCTGTTTCTTTAATTATACAAACGTTGTCGAATTATGTATTCGCGTCACGAAAACCAATCGGATTTGATTTTATAGGAGGTGGAACGCATGTATCATTTTCACCAAATTTTGACGTACTGCTACATGCCAATAAACCATTGTTTGAAATGTTTGGTCTACGATTACATATTCAACTTATGAAACCAGGGTTCTACCCCATTGGCGGGGGAATGGGCCGAATTTATATGGAGCCAGTTCCATTTTCTAAAATTGAACTGCAAGGTGGTAAGGTCGAAGAAATCTTTGTAATAAGTAACGGTTCAAGTGATTTAAGACGAGATACCATTGCCGAGAAACATGTGGCAGGTTTTAAGTCAGTCTTTCCAGAGGCTAGATCATCTGTAGGCTACGCAGATGCAGAAAGTTCTGGATCTTCATGCTCGGCTATAATTAAATTTGACTCAGGTGCAATAAAGAGTGTTGCCCGAATGGGTGGATCCGGTTTAGATCCAGTTGACGTTGGACGAAGAACCGCTCAAGCAGCGCAGAAAGAAATTAAGAGCCCTGCGGCACTCGATGAGCAGTTATCTGATCAGTTGATTCTCCCGTTAGCGTATTCCCCGTCAGGGTCAACCTACACTTTTGAAAAAATTTATCCGCACATTGAGGCGAATCTAGATGTCGTTAACCAAATTCTTGGGGATGTAATAAAGTTAGAGCAGAACGATGGCTATTATAGCTTATTCAAAATATAATTTTATTGCCTGAAGGCACGACTGTAATTGTCGTATAAATCATAGTAGGTGGAAATCTCATCGACGGGCTTATCTTCTCGGAGGTACAGAAATCTGGCATTTCTCAGTGAGAATCGTTCATCTCGTTTTACAATTCCCAAGTAATCAATGGTTACCACGATTTGGGGTTCAATTTCAAAACCTAATCGTTCGTGGGCACCTGAAAACCTCCCGAGATGTTCAATATCTGCAGAGAGATCTATCAAGCGAGGTTGTTGTGGTATGAGTCCATTAAGAATCAATAATTCAGCAATTCTTCCACCCTTTTGGGCATCCAAGTTACGAATCATCCCCATGTGTAAGAAATCTTCATCCCTTTTAATAGCATACCTGAACCCTTGTACACGTAAATTTGCTCCCGTTTGGATCGGAATTACCCCAGTAATGACAACATCAAGTGATTCTTTGGGTTTCAGTTTGAACCAATTTGGGCTCCTCTTTCCTAATTCATATACTCCATTTGGATTTTTTATGATGGCTCCTTCATATTTTGAGTCCAAAAATCTGTTATACACCTGAATGAGTCGTTCTTTGTTCTCAACTATCACTGTCTCTACCTCTTGAATTTCAATTCCAGTTTCATTACCCTTCGCTTGAACATTTTGGGCGATACTCTTGCATATCATGGATCGAATTTCTCTTCGTTTAGAGTATGGTAGATTTACTAATTCCACACCATTAAAATAAAGTACGTCAAAAACCACATATCGTAAGACCCGAGTATTGGAACCTTCTCTTAGTGCATCATGGAGTTCATATACATTGGCATATCGAGGTCCGGTCACGGTCCATTGTACTCCCATAATTTATCCATCCAAGATGATCGAAAATGCAGGAATCAGATCTTTAAGATTGGTAATAGAAGGAAATTTGTTCGTATAGTTTTTTCTTCGTCTAGAGTATGCTTGAACACGGTTGCCTAATTTGTGCACCAGTAATCTAATTCCATCAAATTTTGCCTCGACAGCAGCAGGAAACTGATATTGTTTTGCCCATTTTGCTGCAAGCATTGGCCTGAAGGATCTAAAGGGAAGGAGTCTTTCATAATCAACTAAGGATTTGTTATTCTCAACTAAATGGGCTAGATCAACCATAGAATGCATTGATGTCAATCTTTCAATCATTTTCACATCATGCTCAAATACATTTGAAAACGCCCTAATCAGACTCGAAGTTCTGGATATCAGATCATGAAATTTTCTGATTTGAGTTGCAAGGAAATAAATCTCAATTTTACCCATCCGAGATAGTAAATAGCCAATAATGTTCTGCTTGAGCTTATGTTTGGTTTCTGTCTGTAGAGCATCACCTACTTTCAAGAATTCAGCTGCCGTAAGATCGCCGCGTTCCTTTTCAATAAAGGATGTCACTGCCAGCGCCCACTCTCCATTAAATTCGATTAATCTTCTTTTTTCCACTTCCTCGTGGGATACCAATAGATTAATTCTCTGGAGCGCCTGTTCGAAACGAACTTTACCAATTCCTATAGATGCATAACTCGATTCCTGTTCCAACAAACTGACCTTTTGTGACAATGATAACCCATTTTTCTGGCGAAGAAACCATTCTAAACGGGTATCCGTGTTTTTGAGATAGGGGTATTTTAAACCAAAATATCGCCTGAACACATATGCTTTATTTTTATATGGAATTAAGACATCACGGCAAATAGAATAATAACTAGCCGATGCTAAATCATTTATGTCTAAGAATTCGTCCTTCTGAAGCGATTTAATGATCAAAAAGGCAATATGAATTGGGAGCTCAAATTTGTTTGCTATATCGTAGTAATCTTCGTCATCAAATTTGTCAAGGTTATATGTCGACTTAATTTGCTCCTGAAGAGTTGTCCAACTGCCCTCTCCTTCCTTGGGGGCAAATGGAATTTCATCGGAGGAAATGATCATTGCAGATCTCCTAGTTGTCCCAAAAACCATCTGGGATATTATGATCTATAGGTTGGACAGGATCTGCCCTTAAGAGGCCCATTTCATTTTCAATTACTTTAATTGGAAAATTCACAGTGGGACAGACTTTAGATCTAGCAGTAACGAGGTTGACAGATGCTCGATATTCAGAACCCCATTTGGCTGCAAGATCCTTTGATGTCATGGTACGTTCATACAAGTGAATGGAGACTTCGCTTGAATGAAATAGTGCCTCTCCACCTTGTGGTACTCCACTATCCTTAACCTGACCAATCACAATACACGTAATTCCTTTCTCGTGGTTGTAAGTCTTCAGAGCATTTAGATTGTCAACCGTATTCAATTTAGACGGATCCAACATATTAATTGAATCTATAATCGTAAGTTTGCACCCGTGAGTTTCAACCGCGAAACGATAATCTTTGATAAAATCAGCCCACGACTTTCCCAAGTGATATTGATTCGGAATGATTAAGTAATCATCATCATACTTCTTCCTAAACTGCTTTTCAGTCAATCCAGAAATATTTTTAGCTACATCTAAGAACCTTGAAAATAGATCATTTCTTCCAGAATCCACCTCGTCATAGAATCCCTCCTCTGCGACGACATATGCTGTCTTGATGCCAGACATCACAGCTTTGACAATCATTTCAAGAGCTGATCGAGTTTTCCCAGAATACGCGGGACCTGTTAGAGTTATTGTACATCCGCTTGGTATTCCACTGAGCAGAGAACCGGTGTCATCCAAAAACAGTTTGGAAAATAAAGGATGTAGATCTATCCCTTTTTGTTTTACACTACCGCGCTCAAGGGTTTTGGGGAGAATAATGTCATGAGGAACTGCTTCAGGCTCAATTTCTCCCTGTACTTCTTGAAAAGGTTGTGATGAACCCCATTGCTGAGGAAGTGCACCAAAATTCATCATTGATTGAAATGATTGCATCATCTGACTCAACATTTGAACTTGATCAGCGCCTTGCGGAACCCCACCCTGAGGGGCTTCTTGAGGCTGGAGTTGCATTGGCTCGCCCATATCTGGAGGAAAAACTCCTGTCATATCTGTCGTTTTATCGGGTTTCGGCTCGTCCCGAAAACTCGCCTTTTTCTTCTTCTTCACCATTTTGGATGATATTGCCTAATCTTGCAATTATAAATAATTTATGACTACAGGATTACCAGAACGAGAAGAATTAATTAAGTCAAATCATCGTAGATAACTCATAAGTTATAGTCCTGAATAATTCTCTGTGTGGTTTGGTTCGTAAACTCTGATGTTGTTTTGATTTCAATTATACAGGGTTCGTCCGACTCGATCGAGCGTCTTAGATTTTTTGAGAATTCAACATAAGTTGTCGGTGCGTAGTAATCGAAATCAAATTGAACTGCTATATTTTCAAAATTCAATTCATGCTTCGCTAAGAAAAGTTCTTTGAATTCTGCCTTAAAGTTTGATATTGGCAATCTCTCAAAAATACCACCGCCATAATTATTCAATAAAATAATTTTTAATGTGATCCCATATTTCCTTATCAAATGCAAAGCATTGAGGTCATGAAGGAAGGCAAGATCTCCAATAATGAGGTAAACAACCTTATTTTTACCGGCAAGACCAGAACTGGTCGAAATAATGCCATCAATTCCACTGACTCCCCGATTACCGAGTACGTTCAAATATTTTTCAGTTCGGTGAATAAATTGATCTGCGTGTCTAATTGGAAGTGAGTTTGATAGAAAAATGGTTGTTTCTTCCGGTAAATGATCAAAAACTGATTTTACAATTAAACCTTCAAACAAGGAATTCTGGGAGTTTTGAATCTTCAAAAGAGAACTATCAATGTATTTCTCTGTATTCTCCGAGAGATTAACTATAGATTGACTCCAAACGGACTGACTCTTTTGATCGGAACTTAGCTGATCAGTAAATTTTTTCATGATCTGGCTAATCTTACCGTAAAAATAAGCTTCGCTAGTATCGAATTCGTCTTCAAAACTATTCGTCTCATTCAGATTTATCCTGGTAACATTTGGATACATTGCTAACAATCTCAGATGTTGTTTGCCAACTGGTAGGCGCCCAATATGTATTATCAAGTCCGGAGGATCAAATAGATTATCTGATGGGTGATTTACCAAGAACGTTTCATAAGAACTAATGGTTAGTCGATTTTTCTTGCCAGCATATCGCAAACCCGAAAGAGGATCTGCAAATATCGGAGCGTCTGCCACCTCGGAAAATTCTTTGATAGCATCGATTGTTTCTCGGTTATATTTCTGAGGTCCACATGAGATCAATATCTTGGACTTTCCCTTAAAGTAGTTGTGAGTATTGGGATCGATGTTCAATTTTTCAGGTTCATACATTTTCATCCAAGGTCTCGATTCTCCTCTTCCTGAGAATCGTCCGAGAATATTAGATGTTAACGCATCAAGAGTTGTCTCAATGGAAGGTTCAAGCGGTTTATCAAATTGTATATTAAGATGGACAGGTCCCTGGTAGCCGCTTGAGACTGCACTATGAAATAACCTATCTACCATGGTCCGAAGATATCTATTCCGACCGTGGTCTAGATTTTCACCCATAATATTTTGGAAATTGCGGACCTTATCACCAAATATGTTGATCTGATCTATTGTCTGGTTAGATCCAGTGTGCATTAATTTTGAGGGTCGGTCAGCAGAAATTAATATCAACGGATTTTTGCCAATTGATGCTTCGATTAAAGCTGGAAATAAATTTGCGACTGCTGTTCCAGATGTTGATACGACAACTCCAGGTAAACCTGTGCGCTTGGCAATCCCTAAAGCGAAAAATCCGGCACTCCTTTCATCAATATGGGTGTATATTACTAAGTCTTTGAAAGTTGATAATGCTAATAACAGCGGTGTAGATCGCGATCCGGTACAGACTACAAATTCGGTAATGCCAAGTCTTAGTAGTTCATCAATGATAATTACTGAGGTTTCAAAGTTTATATTTGTCACCTGATCCATCTTAATCCTCACGAGTTAGAAGAGCTAAATTAAGTGTATTTAACATTTGTTTGAATTTCAAAGTTATTTCATCCCATTCTTGCTGGGGATCCGAATTTCTCACAATACCTGCTCCAGCATAAAGTAATGCATTGTTATCTTTGATTATCCCAGATCGTATAGCAACATAAAATTTTCCACTTCCATTGCGTCCAATCCATCCAACCGGAGATCCATAATATCCCCTCCAAAACGGTTCTATTTCAGAAATCAGCTTTACTGCAGCCTTCTTTGGTTCACCACCGAGTGCTGGAGTTGGATGTAATTCTAATAATAAATTGAAGAGATCAACTTTAGCTGTAGTGACACTAATTCGTGTCAACAGGTGTTGCACGTGTTTAAGTTTTCTAACGACCGGGGTTTCAGTTTCAAGTATAGGCTTACCATATTGTTCTAATGATTTTACAAGCTGTTTAACGACTATGAGGTGTTCTTCTGCGTACTTCTCGCTCGATAGGAGTGTTTCTGCGTTTATGGAGTCTTCTTGCTCATTGCTTCCTCGGGCTAGTGTACCAGCTAAAGCCTCGGTTTGAATAACCCCATTTTGATAGTTGACGAGTAATTCAGGTGTTTTCCCTAAGAAAATGAGATTCGGTGCTATTTCAAAATGAAATCTAAATTCTTCATTAACTGGCTCATTACTGTAATATTGAGAAAGTATTTTGTTAATATCTCTATCCTTATTCCACGATACTATTTGGGGCCTCGTCAAAACAACTTTCGAGATTTTTTGACTTGCTATTTGATCCAGAGAATTAACTAGCATATGGTTGAAGTCTTTGAATGAAATTATTTCGTCAATTTGAAAATCATTGGTTAAATTGTCAGAGCTTTGAGATCCATCGTCATGGGTCTGGAGAAGATCTAAAATGCTTTGAACGAGGATATGATATTTTGAATCGAGAAAAAATCCAATCAGAGTATTGTTCTCAGATCTCATGAGACTGAGAACGGGATAATGGACAGCTGTTTCTGCGACATCATCCCAAAATGGATCCACCTTACTATTACCCTGTCTTCTGGCGCTAAAACTCATGAATGCAACAATTTTTGGCAATAGTGGATCTAATTTTGGATTTATTATTTTACTTTCTTCAATTTTACTGAAATGAAATTGCTCATTTACAGTTGGTCCTTCATCATATTTGCCAATATGGAGCTCTTTTGTATTATTCGTTTTAAAAAATATCTTTGGATAAATTTGAATTTTTCTTAACAGATTTTCAAGAAGGTGAATTGGTGTGTTTGATAAATTGTAAATTGCATAGTTAAATCCTCCTTCAATTTTATCAGAAAGAGTTCTGATTGATTTTGGAGGAGTCAACTTTTGATTAAAATCAAGTACAAATTAATGCCTGTAAAGGAGGGAAATTGAAATACTTGTGATTATCGCCAATGTAAAAATCATCAATTTTGTTCAATCATTTGTTTGAGTGATTTCGTGGTATTAATATCGATCTCATTGTCTAGCAAATCAAAGTATTCAATAGCTTCTTCCAACAATTGGAGAGCTTCGTCTTGCTTTCCTTTGTGGAACGAGTTTAAGCCTAAAAACCGAATTGATTTTGCCTTAAATTGAGTGTTTTCCAGATCATGCCATAAGTTAATACTTTTTTGATGATATTCAGTTGCCTTATCATATTCTCCAACTGCATCAAAGTATCGACCGAAGCTGTTCCATGATCCAGCAATCGCTGGTTTTGATCCCAACTCTTTACGGATATTGTGGGATTTTTTAAAATAAGAATGAGCTAGATCGAAGTCTTTTCGTTTCAGAGCCACGTTTCCCAAGTTGTTATTGGAATAACTAATTGACAATTGCTCATTTAATTCCTCCCTAATTTGAAGACCAAAATTTATTCTTTCCTCCGCAGGTTCTAATTGGTCCTGAGACCACATGATTAACCCGCTAATATTATTGAAAGTTGCAAGGCTGGATCTGAACGCGGATAAAGGATTCGTATTAGCTAACTTTGCACTTACTTCTTCTATCAATTTATTAGCCACATCAAAATTCTTCAACCGCCACAGTGCATACAATTTAGCATTGATTGCATCGAAATATAATTCGGAAGATTCATTATCGAGTTGATCCAGTACATAATTTGAGAGATTCAAGGAATATTGGAAAAATCCGTTGAGCTCGTCAATTCTGCTTCTTAGAACCTTACCTTGCAAATAATTATTATCTGGTAAAACGGAGATTAAAATTCTGGCAAACTGATATTCTCCATTGTTGATGTGAGCTGTAATCTTATCGAGGACCAACATTCGTTATGCCTATTGTTAATATAAACGCATGCGGATTTTGGTTGGTTTTAAAATAATGTTCAAGTAAAATAAATAGTATTGGCAACGTGTCGAAATCCGATCCAAATTATGTCGAAACTGTTAAAACTGATTTTGGGATCTTAGCTAAGTCTTACGACCTAATTAATAACTTTATGTCATTTGGCACGGACAGGCAATTTCGATATCTTGCTATCAAGAATACAATTCATGATATGAACGAATCATCCGATGCCGTTTGGTTAGACATTGGGACTGGGACAGGCCATTTAGCTAATGAGCTAAACAAGCAAAAAGACAATAATTATGTTGTTGGACTTGATGTGTCTGCACACATGATGAATATGTGTCGAGATCGCCAAATATTCAAAGTCGGCTTACTAAACTTAATTTTGGCAGATGGGAGCAAAACTCCATTTCGAAGAGCTTCGTTCGATGGTTTAATTTCTGGTTTTGTCGGGAGGCATTATCGGGACTATCCTACAACGCTTTCAGACCACCACCGAATTGTCAAACCATTGGGTCGAATAATGATGCTAGAAATGGGTAGGAGAGCAACAAAAATGGCATTTTTTATTGATGTTTACGTTGGTAGATTGATGAGTACATTTGGTAAGTTGGCTGCATTTTTACTAACTGGTGGTAAAGCACCTTTCCGGTTACTTGAAAATTCATACAAAGATTTCTTTTCACCAAGGGAATTGATAGAATTTTACGATGATGCTGGATTTCGTTCTCGGTACAAACTTCTGTTAATGGGGAGTATTGTGATTGTACTTGGTTTACGCTTGCCATAGGTGTAAATACAATGAATCCGGAAATATTCGATCTCATCGACACAAATTCGGCTGGGATTTTATCCCTTATATTTGAAGGTGAGCTGATTATCATTCCAGTGTTCTACATCTTTGACAAAGGTGAATTTTTGGTTTTATCAGGCGAAATAGAGTCGGATAGATATATACGATCGGTTCTGAATCCATCTTACTCATCTTTAGTTATTGTTGACCACCGAAACAAATCTAATGTTTTACAAATGCAGGGAATAATTATAGGAAGTTTGCCCGAGGCAAAATTTGATGAAATATTGGCAAAATTTGCCAAGATCAGTCCCGATCTAAAAAAATACCTAGATTTGAAACTAAAATTCTTTATCAATTATCCTATGTCCGGAATTATAAAATTTATACCCAGTAGAATCACTTCTTGGCAGGGTAATTATCCTACAGGTGAATTTGAGCACTATGCGATTGAGG
>JACZSS010000559.1 GCA_022574115.1 Candidatus Heimdallarchaeota archaeon
ATGGTTAACTCGGCGGAGCCTTAATAGATCCAGAGTTTTTTTAGCATGATAGTTGACTCCAACTCGGCCACGTAATCTTACAATCGCGTATACTTGACTCATTGTGCTCACCTAAACGTTCCACTCCGCAGGAGGCAGGATATTATAAGTCGCCTTAAGTGCCTCCCAAGTGGCTTTAGCGAAATTCGATGTTGTTCGCGTATCTCCCCTTGTCTTTGTCCATGCGTCTTTTATCCCTGCCATGGTTAGGACAGTTCTGGCAACTTTTCCCGCTGCAAGACCAGTTCCTTTTGGAGCCGGAATAATTTCGATTCTTACTGAACCAGTAGAACCGTTGGTTTTGAATGGGACTGAATGCGGTTCTGCACATCGACATTCCCAAGATCCACAACCTCGTCGTACTGGTTTGACATTGATTTTTGCTAAAAGTATTGCGTGTCTGATTGCGGGGCCGATTTCTCGTAGCTTGGCCTGAGCCATTCCTATATAGCCACTACCATTACCTACAACGACAGATGCTTGAAATCTTCTTTTTCTGCCTGCACTACTCATCCTTTGCACAAGGTTAATTTCTACAACCTCGTCAACAAGATCTGGAAGGAGTGTATCAACAATTTGGTATTCTTTAATTGGAACTCCTCTCTGAAAGATTTCCTCAATACTTGTGATTCTTCCCTCTTTAACTTCATGACCAAGCCGCGTACGGGGTAACCATTCTTCTAAACTCACGTAATAATCCTCCTAATTCTTCTCCTCAATTGCAGCTTTGACTGAATTGAAGTGATCGGTGATTTTTGCCGGTGTAATCTTTCCTTTGGTATATTTGGAAAATACACTCTTAAAATCATCATTTACTGCCTTTACTGCTTTAGCAATCGTGGCAATGTGAGCCCCTTGAAGAACATCTTCGGTCGGAAATATCTTCTCATTGGCACTAATGTCAACGCCAGCATCAATCATGCCTTTGAGAGCTGCGTAAATTCGGCTGCCGGTAGTGCTCCGTTGAAGTCCTAAATCTAGTATTGCAGTCTTGTTGCCAGCTTTTATTGCTCGTTTTCCAGCCAAATATCCGGTTAGGTATGATGCTGGAATGTTTCCGCCAGAAAGCTTCCATCCATATTCACTCAACTCTAAACTTGAAGATGCAACAAGCGTCTTGTCACCATTTGATAGCGATTCAACTAATTGGACTCGTATGTTCTTTGTTGATCTTCGAATAATAGCTCGAGTTTCTCCTGATTTTAATAATTCTCGTCGTTTGTAGTAGTTGGTTTTACCCTCTCTTCTTCGACGAAGTTTAACCCTATAAGTCGGCCCTTTTGCCATATTAGCGACCCTCCGGAATTCGTTTTAAGGATTCACCACTTTCTCGGATGTAGTTTCCTAAGAACCTAACACTGCGGAAGTAATTTCCTTTTGCTTTTATGTAGAGTGCCCGATAAGTTGTGGAGGTTATGTACCCTTCTTCTCTAAGTGACTTGAGGTATTTGCGCTGTGCTCGGATTTTATTCATCCAAACAACTTTTGTATTTGTACGTGCATTAGCAGTTCCTTTTCTACTTCCTGGACCTCTTCTTTGACCACGGGCGCGTTTGAATTTTTGCGCACGTGCTCGACCTCGGCTTGTACCTATAATTCTTCGCTGTTTGATCAATCCATCGTGGATTAATTTACCAACATCCTCACGAGTAACTGCTTGAGCAACTTTAAAGCTAACTTCGGGATCAATCCAAACACCATTTCTGCCCCTGCCAATCAGTTTAGCGGCAATTCTTCTTTGAGATCGTACGTTTACCACTATTCATCATCCTCCGCATCATCGTCCTTATCAGAATCATCATCCTCAGACATGTCATCACGGTCTTCTGAAGCTTCTGTCGTTCCAGTATCATCTGAATCGGCATCACTTTCATCGTCTTCAAGGAGAACTTCATCATCATCAATGAATTCATCTTCATCAACAAAGTCATCGTCAACGGATTCTTCTTGAATTCTTCGAATTTGTGGGTTAACAATGTGAATTTCCATTTCTTCCCCAAGATTTATAATTTCAGTACGTTTTCGAGATCCAACTTTTGACCCAATTTGGGCAATTTGAGTTTCTGAATCTATTTCCTCTAAATCGAAAATGTTGTGAATTCGCACCAGCTCTTTTCCCGACGGATGTAAACCACGAACCTTCCGAGGGTTTCTATATCCAACATTGGGTGACTTACGCTTCCCCTTGAATTTACGCCTCATCTTGGAATCTATCCCCTTAGGACTTCTCCAACTGGTTCTCAAACGTTTTAGTCTGTGCCATTCTGCTCGGATAAATTTTGGTCTTCTTCGATTTTTTTCGGACCTTAATCTGAGTAATCGCTCATTATTGCTAATAACATCACGCTCCTGACTGTTTGTTGATTGCAAAGGCTCTCAAGAGAAACAATCAGCCTATTTGAACTACCTTGGTAATTCCACTTGACAAATTAAAATTCTGGTAGTAGTAAATAAAAGATAAGATAGATTGCGCGCTGCTACAACTCATTTTGTACTTGAAACATGCTATTTATTTCAGAGTCTCTAAATATTATCAATCAACTTGAGGAGTATTGAGGCTCAAACTATCTCTGTTGTTATTTCTACTTTTTGCCTCAATCTCTGCTAGAGGACAAGGAAAAGACTTTATTTCAGAAGAAGTTATGATGTCACCATATAGCGCTGAGAAAGTTACTTTCTTGAGCAATGCAAACATGACATTCAACCTCGAGGGAGAAAGTGATATTAAGACGAACGAACGTCTAATTTTTCAGATTTTATTTGATGATAATTTGTCTCTGTGGGAGTCTC
>JACZSS010000560.1 GCA_022574115.1 Candidatus Heimdallarchaeota archaeon
AAAAGCAAAGCTTTTAACCATTCCAGGTTTAGGAATTCTTGAAAGCAAGAACTTAAATAGAATTTCAGAATTCAATCAAGACCTTTTAGCTAATTTGAAAGATTCTATTAAATTTTGCAAAAAAATAATTCCTTTAGAGTTTTATTCCAAATATTCAGAGCAAAAACTAATTAATTGGGTAATAAAAGCAAAAAATCGTTTATTTAAAGCCATCCATTACTCAAGAAAAGTATGTGGTTTGCAATCGAATCACACCTCTTGAGATCGCAAAAAGATTCTATGTTTGATTTTTTGTACAGAGGAAATTTGTAGAAAAATTATACCTAAGATAGCTTCAGTTTGAAAAGTGACTGTAGCAACTACATTTTAAATCATAAATAGGACAAAGATCTGTTGAGCTCAACAAAGGACGCAAGTTTTTGGGTATACAAATACCTGAAAGCTCACCCTGGAAAACTCTGGTTCGTCGTAATCACTGCAGTAGTGGAACCTTTTCTGTACATGCTACCTTTATTTATTACAGCGAATATCATTGGAATACTGGCGGATGGAGGAGGTTGGTCTGAAGTACGACCAATATTCTGGTTGTTAATTCCAATAGCAATTCTTCAAGTTTTGATTTTCTTTGTAAGTTCGCTTCTTAACGAGATACTTGCCCATCGAACTACGACAGATATAACTTACGACTTATTTGAAACTCTGCAGAACCGTAGTTTAACCTATCATGACGGTAAAAATGTTGGAGACATAATGGCCAGAGCCACTAATGACACCAGGGCATTGAATATGGCACTTTCACCAGGGTTACGATTAATCTTAGCCAATGGTGTAATGTGGATGGTCGGTTTTATCATCATGTTCAGTGTGAGTTTCCTAGTTGGAATCATAGGTATAGTTGTTTATGTAATTTTTGTCAAATTGCTTTTCGTGTACGGACGGCAAGTCAAACCCCTGAGTATTAAAGTTTTGGAGGAACTATCCCAAATAAGCGAGGTAACCACCGATACAATCCATGGGATTCGGGATGTCAAGGCGTACAGTTCAGAAACAATCTTTGACAAAAAGTTCGTAAAAAGATCAGTCAAACATACTCTAGCAAAAGAGCGTGAGGGAAGAGTTGGCGCTTGGTTTTATCCCGATTTAATTGTAAGAATATTTCTTGTAGGTGTTGTTGGCTATGCATTATTTCTGACTTTCTCAGGCAGTATGAGTATCCGCGATTTGGTTCTCCTAACAATTGCAATGCAATTTATTCGCGGTATGAGTGAAGAAATGAATTGGATCACCTTTATCTTTGTAGGTGGGGTTGCTGCCACAAATCGTTTGTACCAATTTATGACAGAAGAGGATCTTGAAACAAAGTCAGCTGGTATCATCAAATTGGATGAACAACCGGCATCCGTAGAGTTCAAAGATGTAACTTTTGGTTATTCAAGGAAAATTGGTCCAGTCCTGACACATATCAATTTTAAAATTGAGGATTCTCAGACGATTGCAATTGTAGGTAGTCCAGGATCAGGTAAATCCACCTTGACTAAACTAATTCAACGGTTATACTTACCAGATTCGGGTAAGATCTTGATTGGTGGTATACCTTTAGAAGAGTTTGACAATCAAAGCTTAAGACAACAAATTGCGACTGTCGAACAAGAGGTGTACCTCTTCAACGATACGCTTGAAGAAAACATAAAATTCGGAAGACCCACTGCAACCCTTGAAGAAGTCGAACAAACAGCAATTTTAGCTGAAGCACATGAATTTATTGAGGAATTTGAGGATAAATATCAGACATTAATAGGTGAAAATGGAGTTCGTTTATCTGGAGGTCAAGCACAGAGGATAGCTATAGCAAGAGCCCTACTCATAAATCCACGGATCCTTATAATCGATGATGGAGCGAGTGCTTTGGATGCAGGGACTGAGGCAAAAATCCAAAATGCGATTAGTGAAATTCTAAAAACAAGGACTACAATCATCACGACCCACAGGTTGGCAATTATTGCACAAGCTGACAAAGTGATTATCCTTGATAAAGGTCGAATTGTCGGATTTGGAACTCATGAAACATTAATACAATCAAATACGTTCTATCGACAACTCTTCGACAAACATTTTGAGCTTCCACCACTTACTACAATAGCAGGAGTCGAATAAAATGACTACAGTGGATGCTGAATATCAGAAAAAGAAATTTTCAGATCGCGAATTATTCACTACTCTGAGCAGATATATTTCACCTCACAAAAAGCACTTTGTGGGCTTAATGATTGCTTTGGCACTTAACACCGCATTAGCGATCGCTGCGCCTGTTTTCTTTAGTTACATCATCGATGCAATAGAGACTGGATTAGCATCAAAAAGTCTACCGACAAACATTCAATTTGCAATTGCTGCATATGTTATATTCAGCATCGTAGGATGGTTTTTGGCTGCAATTCAATTCACCCTAATAATTTCGTTTAATGCGAGACTGACTCGAGATCTGCGAAATGACGCATTTTCGAATGTTTTGAATAATAATGTGTTATACTTTGACAATGAGAAATCGGGAGATATTACTAGCAGGATCGTCAATGATACCAATGAATTATTTGATTCTGGAAGAGATATAGCTTGGGTCATCATGAACATGTTTCGATTGGTGGCAACAATTGCGGTGTTGTTCTATTTTTCATTCTATATCACACTAGCAAGCCTTGCTTTTTTACCAATAATTTTAGTCCTTGCAGTAATCTTAGGGAAATTCGAACGAAGAGTATCCGCAATTTGGAGAGGTCGATTAGGAGAAGTAAATCAACGATTTCCTGAAATTATGGCTAAAAT
>JACZSS010000561.1 GCA_022574115.1 Candidatus Heimdallarchaeota archaeon
CTTGCATAAATTCTTCCCTCCTTCGCAAGTTCAACATAATCGGGATAATGATCAAACAACTCGTCTGCCTCCAAACGTGATTTAATGAACTTATATTCTGATTCTCGCTCTGCACCCGATAATGCCTCTGCAAAGCCTTCCGGATAATAGAGATCATAGTTTAGTTAGTGTTCTCCTTCCCTTGAACGATCCAATTTGTCGTAGAATTCTCTTTTGTGACATATAACCCAATATGGTGTTTTCTCTTCAAGGGACGAGAGTCGTTCCCAATCTTCCCCATACTTGTCTATTAATTCATGGGATGTATATCGTGGAAATTTATCTTCCCACTGAGTTAACTTTCGATCAAGTTTTCTCAACTCATCCCCTGCTAATTCAACTACTGCATCTCTAACTCGTCGCATTAAATCTTCAGTAAACTTATACACAAATTCACTCGTTTCGCCCGCGAACTCAAAATCGACCTGGGTAAATTCAAACGCGTGCACCCCAGAATCTTTACGGTGGGCACTTTCTAATCTAATGTTTGGAGACATAATGTAAAATTTTTCCAATCCTTTTCCGATTGCGATTTGTTTATGTAAAATCATTGATTGAGTAAGCTGCAATTTTTGACCTTGATACTCAATTTCTCCTGTTTTAATAACACTTGAACCCGGATCAGGACCAAGTGGATCAGTAAATTTGGAAAGAATAACCGGCATAAGCTGGATCATCCCTTTTTCAGCCATGTATCGATGGATTTCGAAGAGAATAACCGATTGTATTTTTAATCGGGCTAACATGTCTTCGTCTTTTTCATAAACTAAGACTGTAGTTGTGGTATCTGTTTTGATACTCATGTAACATATTGACCATTAATGTTATTTAATTATTTGCTTAGAATCGAGAAAATATCTAATTGACTAAAAGTAATAAAATTAAAAACCCATCAATTGTAAAAATACATCCACTATAAGTAAATATAATAATATATTAATCCTAAGTAGATGGTTTAAATGGTTATTAATAGCTTTGACAACATGTATTGTGTTAATATGTAAATATAAAATAAACGAATATTAATAATTCGAACTATCGAATAAACGAAAATGTAGCGTAAATTTGGAAACTGTTCTAAAAGTTTAATGAGCATGAATTATTAATCTCAATAAAATGTCACATGTATGTGTGAAAGCTATTAAACGATTAGATCTATCGTTTGGTTCATCTAGGATTTCAGAAGTAAGATCATCAAATTCAATTATTTTTTGATGATGTTAAATCGCATCAAACAATTGAGGGCTAACCGCGCGGGATATTCTGTGCGGAATTAAATTACTCCTAGTTACTATTTATTTCAATAGTGGGTCAAATTCTCGGACAATAAATGTGTAAGTTATCCGAATTAGCTACGAGGTTGAGTAGACCCCTAAAAGTTATGTGTTGTAATTTTATCATCATTTCAACACTTGCCTAAATTTGATTCGTAAATGTTTATTAAGTTAGTTCTATGACGTACTGTATTCGAGATAAAAAATAAATCGAATAAAGGCGATACGATGAAAATTAGGCATTTTTTAATTATAGGATTATTGAGCTTATCGTTAGTGTACATCAAGGCACCAACAGCACAAGCAGAAAACACACCTGATAATGCGATTTGGCAGTTCTCTGACAATCTTCGACCTGGAGATTTTGGAGAATGGCGGATTAATTATGATGGTCAGGGGTCTCTACTGAATACGACATTGGACTTCGGAAATAATGTGACGAGAACTCTTGTCAACTCGTCAACATTTAGGATTGAAATTACTGGTGATGTCACTTCGATTGATCTCAATCAAAATCTGACTGAATCAGATGTCGATCCTCTTTTTGATTTCTATTATAATGGAGAATCTTTGCCGGTAATGAATGATTTTACAATGACCCTTCTCTATCCAAATACCTTTACTTGGCCCGGATTGGATCCTCAGAATGTATTTTACTGGTATCGAGATAACGCAGCAGTATTTCCGCTTACTAATGGAACAGGGACAATTGATCAGGATCGATTTTACAGCGAAGGGTTCACTGATCATCCTGAGGAATTCAGGCGTGTTTCAGATTCTGCTGAATATGATGTTGAGACTGGTGCTTTACATTGGTTCAATCATTATGAGGAGAATTATTCCAATGGTGATTTCTTCAATGTATGGGTAAACTTCGAGAGTGGTAATCTAATGGAGGATCGATTCTTTAGGGAGTTATCATTTTCACCCGAACTTAATACTGGTGACTTTTTTAGCTGGGAAATTCTAAAACTACGTGAGGATAACCAGCCAATCTCCCCATTAACCCTTGGAGAACCAGGTGAAGGTTCAATAATTGAAATTTCTGTCATTAAGGAACCTGAATTATTGAATCTATCAGATCCTGATAGTGATGGTGATGCGTTCTTTGCTTTAACTATCGACAACACCATGGTGAGATTAAACGATACGTTTGATGGAGTTGGGGATTTTGCACAGTTTATTTTCCCTGTTATCCGAGATTTTCATAATGGTACAGTCCACAACGTATTACAATATTTGGCAGATCATCCGCAGGACTTAGACCCAGGCACCAACATTTACATTCAAAGGGGTCGGGCTATTTTTTCAGAAGATAGGAGCGATGACATGTTCAAGGTTAACACTAGGATAGAATGGGATCTGAATACCGGTGTTATGCAGAACCTCCATTCTTCAGAAATTTATATAGTTAATGGATCGCAGGCCTTTGAACTAGAGATCAGAAATCTTGAGGAGGACAGATTTTTTGAAGATCTATCATTTTCACCCAATCTCAATGGTGGTGAC
>JACZSS010000562.1 GCA_022574115.1 Candidatus Heimdallarchaeota archaeon
GCAAAGGAAGGGCACAAAGGCATGATCGGGATAAATTACCTGGAAAAGATTCAGCTTCCAAACCTGTCATCATTCTTCGGTGCAATGCTGGCCCATGTGGACTATGTGCTCATGGGGGCGGGCATTCCCAGATACATCCCCGGATTTCTCGATGGATTGGCTAACGGAGAAGCAGTCGCACAAAAAATCAATGTTGTGGGTGCTTCGGGAGAACAGGAGTATTTTAACCATTTCGATCCAAAAGAATTTTTTGGAGACGTTTTGCCCCATAACCATCATGGTATTCTTGAGGCAGAAAAACACGTTTAAGTTGTGGAAAAACTAGCTGAATTACGAAATGATCAGCCTTCGCTAATTCACACCAGTATTATTAGAGCGAAGGTAAAATTATTAAGAGGAGACGCTGACGATGCAGAAAATATACTGAACAAAGCAATAAAAAAAGCTGATGATTTGGGATTGAAAACATTTAGCAATGTCGCAAGAGAAGAGTTAGACGGGTTGAAGAATAAACAATTGAAAATTCAAAGTTTGGGAGATTCATTAAAAGCTAATGCCCTAAAAGTGAAAGAACTGGAAATATCCAAATACTTAGACAAGGCGATGCTTATGATGAACAAGGATAACTGATCGATCATCGATCAATTGGATATCTAAGTTCGACGATTGTTAGTTAATTGAGCAAGATGTCGGCTTTGAGGTTGACTTCATGGATCGTCGAAGCATAATAACACCAAGTATGATGATCCAGATGTCAAGGAAACTTGCTACTACTGGAAATAACATTGCAGTCACAAAATCTGAGAGACCGTTGGATACCTGGACAAAACCAAACATTATAGAAAGTATACTCAAAATGATGGCAACTAGACCGAGCGCCTGAGCATATTCTGTCAACTAATGTTCCAGACCTTAGAGTAAAAATGTTGCCGCGAAGAAGAGGATGATAAACATACTAAACAAAGCTATATCAGTTTCATCCATTAGTATTGAATTTTGCACATCTGGATCGAGCTCAGGTTCGTTAGAACTAAAGTTCTTCTACTCTCCTTGGTTAATCATATGGGTTAATTAAAGGACAGACATTGTCCGCGTTAGATTGAGGATTAACCATTACCTCAATAAGACAAAGTAAATGATTATAACTTAAATTACGCGGAGGTCGCTTAAGGTTTATAATAATGAGTCTAACAGTCCAAACTTTGCTAGATGACGGATATACCGGATACAGTGTTAGATCAATCGTTACTGACTCAGAGTTTAGAGATAAGGTCATTAATGATAAGACAGTTCGAGGTAATAAATCTATCAAGGAATTAGTTCTTGATAAAATTGCAGTGAGTGGAAAGGTTCTATTAACTGGACCAACAGGTGAGGCCAAGACTCTGTTTGCGAGATTGTTGATCGATTACATTACTGCTAAGATAAACGAAAAAAAATATCACATTAAGGGCTGTTTTTTCAACGAAGACGCCGGATACATCATTCATGTAATTGATAATTTCGCTAAAAACATCTTTAACTCCATTGATGTCTTACAAAGTCTCTGTCCATATTGTAGGAGAAACATTGAGGAAATACTTTCGACGAAAACTAATCAAGTTAATTTGGATAACTCGAGCCAGATGGTAAAAATTGCTAAGCAAGTTCCAGATAAATTGGCAAAGTTAGCAGTTGAGAAAACGATTGTACGACGAACTCAGATAGATCCTCGAAACGATCCCGAGAGTCTTTATATGTTACTTGCTGGTGTTGAAAATCTTGAGCAATTATTAGGCGGTGAAGGACAAGATACGTTTAGTGCTCAAAACCATAAAGTTGGGACTTTGTCACACGGATTTATGGTTGTAAATGAAATTCAACGTCTTCATCTATCTCTGCTTGAATCATTAATGGGTTTTCTTGAAGATCCACAAGGTATCAAATATAATTTAGCTGGTGAAACCATCTACGTGGACGGGGCAATCATTTTTACATCAAATGCCCCCCTCACCGTATTTGGCGAAGAAAGTCAGCCAATAATTAACCGTGTTCCTGAAGTTCTGTGGTCGGCTCGAGATGTGGATAGCCGGATTGAAATCGTAAAGGATATGTTCAATGATCATATTACTGTAAGTAAGATGAATATTACGGCAAACCCGACTCTGATCCAAATGTTCGAATTAAGTGGGTCCACCGATGCGGATTTTGTATCCCGAGTAGCGTATGAATTTATTAGTCACGTTGCCAATGAATCAATTCCAAAATCTTTGAAGATGGCAGGGATCAGATCAGAAAACAGAGTTGCGAGATCTGATTTTTATGCTGGATTAGATGAAATTCACAATCCACAAAGGAGTCCACATATTGATCTACGTACCTTAAACAACGCAATCGGGGAGATCGTGATTCGATCGGATACGTCTGAGGATTATGATGGAATTATCGTTACTCTAAATAATGTTAAAGATGCATTGGAAATCTATGACATTTCTCCAACATTGATCAATAATGCTCTCCAAGCTGTGAAATTGACGCTGCGTAACGTCGTTCGTGGTGGTAAAACTGCAGTTTCAGTTGATGAAGTAACCGAGGAATTAGATAAATTGACCAGCTTAAGCGAAAAAGATTTGAGAAAAATCGTATTTGAGTTCGAATCTCTAAACAGAAAGGAAGCTAAGGTCGCAGATTACATCTTTGATCAACTAAAGCCCAGCTATGAGGCATTACTGCAAGTATCTTACATGTAGTACAACTGTGATCTAAATGCCTCATAGAATTCATAAAATTACATCAGCTCACTTTCCTGATCCACTGATCAACTATGGATCAACTGAATTCA
>JACZSS010000563.1 GCA_022574115.1 Candidatus Heimdallarchaeota archaeon
AAACTTTGAAAGTTAAGTTTTAGAGATATATTTGTTAATCTCAAAACAAAGTCGAAGGTATAAAAATTCTCTATAATTAAAGTGGTAATACCAAGACAGAAATTAATTGATCCCGTTCTGCTAACTTAATATGGGGCAAAGGAATAGGTGCTTTTTGGGTGTCAAACTCAAACCGGTTATCGAATATTCTGATCGTTTGAAAAAATTAATGACCGGAAGGAATATCAAGATCTCAGTTGGTAATCCCACAAACTATCATATCACCCTTCATTTCTTCGGAGATATCACCAAAGAACAAATTGAGATTGTCAAAGAAAATCTTCGAAGTATCAAATTTCAACCTTTTCGCCTCAAAACTAGAGATACTGGATCGTTTCCTAACAACTTACCTAAAAGAACAAAAATCCTCTATCTAGGATTTGAAGATGGAGTGGATGAGCTGTTAGATCTTCAGAAAAACGTTGTATCCAGAATCAAAAAGAATTTCTCAATTCCAACAAGGCCTTTTAGATCTCATCTGACAATTGGCAGAATTAAGTTTGGAAACGAAGTGGAAATTGTCACAAACGAATGGTTGGGATCAAAATTTAAGTCAACAGAATTCGATATTTCAGAGGTGTTGTTAATACAATCCAACCTTACTTCTACGGGACCCAACTACACGACTCTTGAGAAGTTTTCTGCCGATGGTTAGAAAGCGCTCAAGGTTTATTATTAGAGAAATAATGGGACATATCACGAACCTATTTATTTGAGTAATATCAGCCTAAATTACGTGGCTCCCAATATTTTTGACAAAAAATCCAAGGAGAATGTATTCCGGAATCGGTTCACTCTCATGCCTGAGTTTGTTCCTGATGAGCTACCTTGCCGAGAGGCAGAAATAGAACAACTGGTGGAAAATCTGAGTATTCTGTTAGATCCTATGAGTACGGTTGCGGTAAACTTGGCCATTACAGGTCTACCTGGAATCGGAAAAACTACACTAGCAAAAAAGACGATCAATGATTTGGAAAAGGCAGCCAACGCGAATGGTATCAATTTAAAAGTATTTTACATCAACTGTCACAGTTTTAGAACCAAAACCTCGATTCTTAGAAGAATCGCAATGGACAAGTTTCATATTCAAGGTAGAGGATTTAGCGATGAAGAATTGATTGAAATGCTTGCTAAGCGTCTTGAAAAAGAAAATTTGAGAATGGTGTTAGCTCTCGACGAAGCTAGTATGCTTAGCGGGAAGGACATTTTGGCATTTATTCATCTAAACGAACTCTTTCCAGTCGGCGAAGGACGCTTGTCAACCATCATTATTTGCCGGAGAACCGAGTGGACACTGATGTTATCTGCTCCATTATCAGGCAGGATCCAAGATCAATTAAACCTTGAGGGATATTCCAGAGATCAATTAGCAACCATTTTAGAATTTAGAGCTAGATTAGCGTTCTTCGCGGACGTTATATCACAAGAGGTGATGGAACTGATCGTGGAAATTTCTGCCAAAACGAGAAATGCAAGACATGGTATAGAAATCATGTTACGATCGGGTATGAAAGCAAATGCGCAAGGATCCCATATTATTACGCCTGAGTTTATCCGAGCTGCAAAGACAGAAGTTTATCCAGAATTGCGCAGTGACGTCTTTAAGGATTTACAACTTAAGGAATTATTAGCCACACTGTCGATTGGGCGCATTTTAAGTCAGTCTGAAGTTGTATCCACCACAGTAAACCAATCCTACGAGAGGTTTAGACTTGTATCTGAAGAGTATGGTCAAAAACCGCAATCAAAAGCTACATTTAGACTGTGCATCGAAACATTAGAAAAACTTGGAATAATTTCTCATTCAGTCAGCTCAATTGATGAAGGACGTGGAAGAAGAGCCAAAATTCTATTGTATGACATACCTGCGCAGATTCTTATAGAAAGAGTTGAAAATGTTATCAAGTCAAAACTCAACGAATGAGAACTACCACCAAACTTTTTGCCAATTCATTTTATACGAAAAAATGTTTGCGGTCAAATGAAGAAAGAAAGCCGCTGGTATGACGAGAATTACCCAAATAATTGGATAACTCATAAAAAAAGCAACGATTAAGAAAGAACTGACAACAAACCCAACTTGGTCGACGACAGGAAACGGCGCACCAGGCTTTAAATTCATTCTTCGTTTTGCAAAAGAACCAATTGCATCACCAATCAACGCGCTGAATCCTAAAATGAAACCGTAATACCATTCGAAGCTTTCAAGGTCATTTCTTACTTCGACTTCCTTGAAAAAGTCTGGAAAAAATAGGACGACAGCCATGCCAAGTATACCCCCAGTGATCGTACCGCCTAAAACGCCTCCAATAGTCTTGTTCTTACCAAGTAGGGGTTTGCCATCTCTAAAGAGCTTTCCCCTGTCAATTGCCCCTAGTCCGGAGGTAAATGCAGCTGCAGAATTTGCAAAAAATGCAGGACAGAGGAAAATAAAACCATGGACTAAATCGGTAATAAAACCTGAAACCACATCTTCGCTAAGGATCTTATCGATATATGTCTTATCAAATAAAATTGAATTTTACAGCTACCAAGAGATGATTAATTCGAATTATTCAGAAAGAATCTGAGTAACTGACTCTATTACTTTATCTTTGAAACCAGACAAAAACTGGATGTAGCCGGAGTTTTTGTTTCCATTACCAGCGAGTGCAAGATCAGTATTAGCTTCCTGAACTGAATTAAGTAAGTTGGAAAACTCAAACCCATCTGAATTGCTTCGAATAATCATATAGTCACTTCCAACGCCAATTGTGGTTACGGGGGCTTTTAACTCAACA
>JACZSS010000564.1 GCA_022574115.1 Candidatus Heimdallarchaeota archaeon
TGATTAGGCACAGCGAGGATCTTGCATCCCAACGCGGGCGATTTGATGACTTGAAGCTCACAATCGCAGGTGAAGCCGATGCTCGTAAAATTGGTCAATTTTTACTGACAAAGAATATCCACAAATTATACAGTTCGCCAATGGTCCGAACAGCTGAATCAGCAGAGCTGATTTCAGCTATTATTAATCAGCCAGTCGTGACTAATAATCTTCTTCGTGACAGATATCTTGGCCAAGCTCAGGGTTTGACTTATCAACAAGTCCAGATGAAATTTAGTTCAGTCTTGTCTCAATCAACTTTTGGAATTGATTTTAAATTTCCTGATGGAGAATCAAATGGTGATCTCTATGATAGAGCAGTAGAATTCGCAAAAGAGATCTTGGAAACAACAGTTGGAACGACTGAACAAATTGCAATAATATCACATCCTTTAATGTTGAATTACATTATGTATTATCTAATGGGAATAGGTTTTCAGGGTAAGTTGATCTATAAGTTTGAATATGGAATGTGTGCGATTGTCAGTAAAGACAGAAATGCCTTAACTTTTCAAGTTGAATATTTTGGTGAACTAGGTTAAATTATTCGTCAATTAAGGATTTTAACCTAACAAGAAATTCTGTTTCTCTTTTTGCAAGAGGACTTAGTAATTCTAAAAGTGATACCTCTCCCAATACCTCATGATCTGCAACTTTTTTCATCCACTCTTCTTTGTCGATCAAGGAAACTCGATTCAGTAAATCAGATCTAGCTTTCATGAATAATTGGATATTTGATTTAACCGATTCCTCCTCAATTTTGACTTTTGAAAGTAATTTATGTTCATCATAGTCCCTTAAATGGACCAATTGGCCGGATTCGTTTTGCATGATTCTCCTCACTCGACCTTGATAAACTTCAGCTACCTGCTTTAAATGAATTAATATTTCTAGGGCACACCATTCAGTCTCCATAGACCTGTGAAGTTGTTGATCTCTTGGCACTTCCCAAAATAAGCCTGCAAGCTCGACACTGGTATTAGATAAAGTTGAATGCACTGAGTCGACTGTGTGATCTGTTTCTGAACCCATAAGAATCACTTACAAGCAGTAAGAAAATTTCCGTCTTCAGGACTTAATAGTTTTCGATCGCTTACACCTTGTTTCGATTTGTATCATGGAATTCGCAATCATAGACTGTTTTTAACTATTTCCTCTACTTTTTTCAGAGCGGAACCCAATTGTGCTATATTTGGACCACCGCCCGCAACGACATCTTTTTTGCCACCTCCACCACCTCCCAGAATTTTGCCGACGTCTCGAATTATTTTGCTAATTTCATATTTGGATCCTTTGCTTCTAGAAGCAATAACCATGGCTTTCTTATCATGGTGGCCAAGAATAACAGAAATAAGATCTCCCTCTTTTTCGGACCGTTCGGAAAATTTTTCTCCTAAATTGAGCAGATCTGATTGGTTTACGTCTAATCTAAACGCGATTAGTCGGACTGTTTTACCTGAATTCGTGGTGATAGCTTGTGCTTTTTGAATGTAATCAGACACTTTTGCCGCTGCTAGTTCTTTCGATAGTTTGTTGATTTGTTTCGTCTGATGTTTCCATTCACTGAAGAACCTGGCAGAGGTAACGGGGAGTTCTTCGGGATTAACCGAGAAGGCGTCTGCAGCTTCGCGCAGCAATTGAAACTCATGTTGTACTCTATTAACCGCCTGCTTACCAGCGGTTAAAGTTAAACGAATGATGCCATCTTGTATTCTTTCAGATCCGGTCAACCTGATGTATCCCAAATCTCCGGTTTGGTTTGCGTGTGTTCCCCCACAAGCTTCAACGTCAATGCCGGGAATTTCAACTATTCTCAAATCCTTTCCAGGTACCACTCCACCTTGATAGATTTTAAATCCAAATTTCTGCTCTGCTTCCGTTCGATCCATAACGTGTTTTTTTATTCTGACGTTGCCCATAACAACTAGATTTGCCACATACTCGATTTCATCCAAGGTTTCTTGACTAATTGATTCCCAATGGGTAATATCCAATCGGCCACGATCAGGTGTTTTATCTGCTCCAGCTTGCCACACGTGCTCCCCTAGGACCTGACGAGCCGCACCACCAACAATGTGAACTGCGGTGTGATGTCTCATCAGGGACAATCTCCGTTCCCAATCAATTTCTAATTTAACTTTCTTTCCCAAGATCAACTCTTTTGGCATAGTAGCTAACTTATGTACTATCGCCGATCCGAACTTTTTTACGTCAGTAATGTCGATTTTGTGACTTCCCACATAAATCCAACCCAAATCTTCCGCTTGTCCTCCTCCGGTCGGATAAAAAATTGTTTGATCGACAATTAAGTGACCAGAATCCAAAATCTCGACCACACTTGCCTCGGTAGTTCGTTTCGGATTCTTATCATAGTAAAGCAACTTTGTCTCCAAATGTTTAATTTTATCAAGATCGATTTCCACGATTTTTTGAGGCGCAACGACTTCGTCTTGCTTTAATTTATCCACCTGAAGAAAGAAATCGAATGGAATCTCCACTTCCATTCCTGCGATTTTTGCAACTTCTTTCACCGTTTCTGGAGGAATTCCGCGCGAAGTATAGAGCTCAACTAGCGTTTTGTCGGTAATCTTCCTCTTCGATTCTATCAATTGATTGACAAATTTTCTTCCTGAATCCAAAGTTTTCTGATATCTCACTTTTTCCACGTCGAGAATTATGTTTGCTAAATCAATAGAATCTTTTACTCTGGGAAATGATTGAGACAGGTATATGGCGGTTCTGGAGATAATTTCAACCAGATCAAGATCAAACTGATTTA
>JACZSS010000565.1 GCA_022574115.1 Candidatus Heimdallarchaeota archaeon
TCCCAGCCTTCGTTAATCATATCAGCTGCCTCGTCTGGTATACCTTTGTGACTGAAAGTTATCTTAGTTTTCTTGCCTTCCTCTTGGAGTTTGAATGAGACTGTAGAAAAATATCCATCTGGCCAAGGTCCAACTCTCCATTGTTGCACGATTTCTTTATTCTCGACCAATTTGGAGAAAGTTCCGTAAATTTGGCCCCCAAAGTTGGAAAAAGATCCTCCTTCTTTGTTTTCGATTTCTGCTGGTCCACCGGTTACTTTTGCGTGTTGTTCTGAATTCATTAATTCTTGATAAACCCGATCTGGGGTCGTATCAACTACTAGCGTTTTTGTTAACTCTTTTGACATCTTAAATTTAGTCAGGAGCTAGTTTATATAATAGGTTTGTTACTCTTGACAATTTAGTATCCTAGCGGATACCTGAATTCATGGACTACGACGAGATTACGAAAACTCATCATGTTTTTTATTGTTAAAGAGGTAACCAATTCATAATTGGAATTAAGGTTCAGAACTTAAGGTGATCCAAAAGACAAAGACGCCTATAATTAATGCCCGTTCGTTCTTGAATGGGTATGGAGCAAATTTAAATTCTCAATTTGATCTCTAAGACAGATAGAAGAATTAAAGTGAGGTAGCCTGCCCGGTAGAACGCCAAATATACTATCAGGAAATGCGTCAATCGAAAACATAGCCAAATCAAAAATCAGCTCCTTCAGTTGGTGTCCTCGTTCAGTCAAATTATATTCAATCATCACTGGAGAATGTCCCTGGATTCGTTTTTCGATAATACCAAATTCAGATAAATTTTTCAAACGAGTAGAAAGAACTCGTGAGGTCAATCCGGGATTTACCGATAAAATATCATTAAATCTTTTACATTCGTGAAGGATGTTGCCAATAATCTGTGGAGTCCACTTCTTTCCCAAGATAGCTAAGGTATTCTCCACAGGACAAGTTTTCAAGTCAACCATTTAATCGTCTCGTACTCATTTAGACTTCTGTATTCTTATTTCATTTGGAACAAGAAAATCACTTATGGTTCAAATTCGTGATTTTAGATCAAATGAAGTAGTTGCTTGGCGTGATTATTCTTCTGTAATATCTTTAATTAGATTCGAAAGCAAAATATTAAATCCACTATCTACATTTTCACCGGTCAAAGCTGATGACAAAATCCCATTAACTCGGGCTTTTGGGAAGATTTCCTGAGTGGTCAAAATTGTTTCCTCCAACGATTTATTTTGCTCATCAAGATTATTAGAATCAAATAAATCGACTTTATTTCCAATCACCAAAACTGAGGTTTTTGGCATATCTGAATGCTGTAAAAACTGAGTTAACCAATTTTTCAAATTTTGCCGACTAGCATCTCTTTCCAGATCATAAACCAAAATTAGACCGTGGGCACCATAATAATATGCAGAACGAATTGTATCATAAGCTGGTTGCCCTGCTAAATCCCAAATTCCAACCTGCAATTTTGTGTTATTGAGGGTTAAGTTAACATGGCTAAAATCAACCCCTAATGTTTGAAGATAATTTTCTTTAAATGTATGACCAAGATACGCGCGTCTTAAACTAGTTTTTCCCACAGAGGCATCTCCCAGTAGTAAAACCTTGACAGCTAGAATCTCATCCTCCACTAACAAAATTACGGTGTAGACCATTTTAGTCTTTCTAAAATACAACTCTAGAGGTGATTGTATTTTTTCCGAATTATGCTACTTTGAGTCATTAAGACAAACGTCCTTGCTATTAGTTGGATAACATAACACGATGATAATCAAATGCTACCAAGATCAATTTCATCAGGGTTGAATAGAACTCTTCCCTCCATACCACCTGTAACATCCAAACTGAGACCTGAAATATGCCCGCTTAATTTTTCGGATAGCAAAAAGACTATAGCTTTGGCAATATCATTTGGTCTGGCAACTTTTCTTAACGGGATTGTCTGAAGAATTTTTGTCACTTTTTGGGTATCCTCAAGACCCTTTTCAGCCATTTCTGTAACAGTCCATCCAGGATTGATCAAATTCACACGTCCAGATTTGGAGATTTTAGTTATTTCATTTTTTAGAGTAAGTACCATCCCCTTCATAGCAGCTTTAGTTGCACTATAATCGACATGACCTGCTTCACCAAAGACACCTGCAGTGCTCCCGATGAATATTATTGAAGGGTTTGGACTCGGACTTGTTCGCAAATTTTTCATGAACTCGCGAACGCATAGAAATACAGAGGTCAGATTTGTCGCAAAGGTATTATTCCATTGATTAAGTGACATTACTTCAATTGGAGTATCCACTGGCGGCCAGACACCAGCATTATTCACCAAACCATCTAAGGTGGTAAATTTTTTCACAGAATCCGCAAACATTTTTTTTACGTCTTGCTCTTTTCTTAAATCAGCTTGACAAATAAGGTATCTATGACCGTCAACTTCAGACACCAACCCGTCGAAGGCAGATTGGTTGGAGTTGAAATGCAGAACAACATTTGCGCCTTCTGCTAAAAGATGTTTGGCCGTCACGATACCTATACCTCCCGATGCGCCGGTCAGTACTACATTTTTGCCTTTTAGCCCCATAGCCATGTATTGGGTCATTTGAGAGAGGATTTAACATTTACAAAACGACAACAAATTTTAGGGATCAATCAATCTCTTTTTTTCTAAGCTTAGGAAGTCTGAATTATGCCTTTTGAATACCTTGATGATGAGGCCATTGCCGATATTGCTTTTATTTGTAAGGGTTCAGATTTAACCGCATTATTCTCCGATGCAGCAAAGGCGGTATTCAATCTACAAACT
>JACZSS010000566.1 GCA_022574115.1 Candidatus Heimdallarchaeota archaeon
CAGTTAATACCTACAACAAATATCTGGCTCCCAGATACAGTTTGAGAATGTAATCCGTTTATTATATCTTCGAGTGTTTTGTGAAGTGAATTGTTTGAACCATATCCGGGAAGCTCAACTATCTCATGCTGTATAACAAAAAGCTCCGATACTTCTTTAAACCAATCTCGGTTACTACCATTGCCTCCAAGGAGGTATATCACGTTAAAAAATATATATGGTCGTTTATGAGATATATGATAATTGAATGTATGATAACTACGGATGGATGTTTCGTCTGACCATCTCGATAGAGGTATTTGTGCTTGATACAATCAAAGCAGGTCCCCGAGAGTTCATTATTAAACCCTTCAGAAATTAAGATATTGTAAAAGCAGTTACGAAAACGGTTACAATTTACCGAGACATGACTACAAGCACTATGACTACAAGTTCTGAAACTACAGGAATACACACAAAGAAATCAGATACAGCGGATAGTAATTTCCTTCAATTCTCTGTATTGGTTTTCTCAATTGGTCATAATCATCATTCAAAGATTGCGAAAAAAGTGAGCGATCTTATGACACCTTCGAATAATCCCTCTAAATAACAAGAATATTTACTTTTATACCAAGTTGATACTCATTCTCCATGTTAATCACAATCAAATCTGAGAATCCGTCCCAGTCGGACAACTAGTTCCAACTAATCTTAAGAGTTAGGCACAACTGATTTCAAATGTGAGACAAACGTCAAACCCACCGAGAAAATATCGAAATATCATCGTCGAATTCATCTGGATGATTTTATCTCTAACGATCATTGGTTGGTTCATCAAATTGCATTTAGACCTTGGGTGGATGGAACACAAGAAATTCATAAATGAAGCATCCCGAAATAGTATTCTGAAATCCACCAGTTACTTAGTGCTTTTAACCGCTGGACTCGGAATCCTCATTACCTGTCCCCTACTGTACTTCTTCAAACACATGTTAATCGGTATCCAAATTGAAGCAGAGAAGCAGAAAACTCAAGCACAAGTAGTAGAGCACATTAGCGAAAAGAAACTTCAGCGAGCAGGTCTGAAGAGAGCCTTTGTTGCTACATTTCTATTCTTTATACCCATTTTAGGCTGGTGGTTTTCAGACCTTCGCTGGTTCAGAGCTATGCGAAAATTACCCGACGCTTTTTAGAATTGGATTTTTATAAGAGATCGAAATCACGACTCAACAAATTCTACGGATTATCGATCGACTTCAAAAAAATTACGCAGTTTGAATATGTCAGATTGAGCAATCTTTTCGAGTCATTTTTGTAAAAAAATCAGAGATTATATGATTGAACTCTTGTGGCCGTTCCAAATAAGGTATATGGGCACATTCATCAATTATTGCGAGCAGAGATCGATTGATCATGAGAACTATTACAATTCTGACTAAATTCCAAATAAGTCTATCTCATGTCGTGATCTACCCTACTCGGTTCATGGAAGACCGATTTCCAGAATAGCTTCTGTGTTATGGATCTTTTAGCGACATCGGAATTCAGGTTTACTTTCAGCTGATACTTGTCAATGTATGGGAGGGATACTAATTTTAACGATCCAAGAATTCCTTTTCCGTAACCACGAGGTGCATTCAGGTGCAATGATTTTATGGAGTTTGGGATTAATTTGTAGATTCCCAAACAAATCGAGGCTCCCAATGACGTTCCGAATAAATTAATATCATGCAGAGCCAAGTTTTGGATTAGATCAACAATTATTTGGGGGAGAATTCCCTCGGGTTAACGAAAAATCAGCCGTTAGCTACAGTTGATTTCTATACTGTTTCCAGCTCAAAACTCGAAACTTCAAGTTAATTTTTGCAACCTTATTTATTTTGCCGACGTTGTTTAGCAGCCATTTATCTTGAGTCAGTAAAACCTCACACCGCCACAAACTAGTTGCTGCGATGATTGAATCGAAATAATCTCTTAACCCAAAATTTCTAATTTCATCCGAAATACGATAGATTTCAATGTTTGTAAATTCAAGTTTTGTGAATCTATTATCGTTAAGTAAGACGTTGATAGATCGTTTAAATCGGTCTTGAATGATTTCAATATCCTTATGAGACTTCCCTTTTTCTAGTTTGATGAATAGCCATTTTAGTTCAATTAAGGAAACACTAGAATAGAAATATGAGTTCATTTTGTCAACGACTAATTGAATAAAATGATTATCAAGATCTGGAACGTTGGTTTGTAACCTAAAAACTGGAAATAAAAATGTACTGTCTAAAAGAATTCGAGCGATTCTCTATCACACTCATTCAGTAAGCTTTGACTGATTTTCCTCAGACAATCTTTCAAATTCTTCTACATTAACTGTGGCTATGAAATCCTCTTTGAGAATGTCTTCCAAAATCTCAATTTTTCTTACAATGAGTTCTCCATTGGGCGAGATAACAAATTCAATTGGAGTATCAGGATTGAATCCTAGGGCTAGCCTGATTTTCTTTGGGGGATATAGTTCTCCTTTTGATCCGACTTTTCCAGTTATTTCGGTTATGATTTATTCACCCGACAATTTACAATATCTCTGATATTTATGAGTTATGATTCCAATTAAGCAAAATTGGTCTTTACATCATCTAATTTGTACGTACAAATCTTTAAACGCTGAAATTAACCAATATCAGACGTTTTGGTGAGATGATGTCACCACTATTCCATTGGCATATTCCCTTTGGAACTACTTTTCGCAAGATATTAATCGCTGCATTAATATCTGCATTCAATTGCAAGTTACAATTTTTGCATCTATATAGGCCCCGCTTCACTCGGT
>JACZSS010000567.1 GCA_022574115.1 Candidatus Heimdallarchaeota archaeon
GTATTGTGTCGTGTAGTAGTATGATGTTTGTGTTAATTGTTCTAAATGTTTGATTGTTGGTTATTTAGGATCTATAATGATGGTTATTGATCAAAAGGATTCCTTTTTGCTGATTTAATCTTTATTGTGGTTCTTTTCTATGGTCTAATTGCTCTTTTACTGTTCATTCAAATCTCTGCAATAATCCTGCTCATATCCCCATTCTCTTTCACATTCTTCTTGAGCTTGTTGGTATGTAAATGCTCCGCTAATACCCATAACACCCCCCGTTATCAAGTTTCCATTAGCAGTCCCATTTTCCGAATCAGAAGGTATTCCTCCAGCACCTGTTTCTGGAATATAGCATGAGACACTATTAATGCAATCTCCATTATAGATTTTCTCAGCATTACCTCCTTCAGCTAAACAGTTATTGTACAATCTTTCAGCTTCTTCATTAGTCATAGGACATTGTGGTTGTACCTCACATCTTACCTCTGAAATACAATCATTGTCATAAAACCTTTCAGGCTCACCATTTTCTCTGAAGCAATCATTTTCCATCCTTAAAGCATCTTCTTCTGTTATTGGGCATTGCTGGCATTCTCCGAAACTGTATCCTACTCCAGATCTTTCAGCGTCGCATTTATTAGAATAAAGGGCAGCATCATCACCACAAACCGGATCATAAATTCCTTCACATTCGTCAAAGCTTTCTGGTTCATCAAATTCTATAATTGGTTCACTGAATTCGAAATAATGATCATCCGAGTAATCTTTAATCGATCGATCGCTAGACCATTGTTATTAAGATTTAGATGACTTTCATAACCTTACCTAGCCAATCTAGGATATTAAATTTCCAACTTATCCTGTATACCTCAAGGCTTGATTAGGAGTGACTTTGGATGCGTTATATCCTGGTATTACTCCAGAAACCATTGCAAGACCAAGCAATCCAAAGATATAGCCAAATATTTGACCCAGAGGATAAACTGCCTTTACACCAAAGATTGAGCCTGCAAAGTTTTCTGAGAAAAGGATTGCAATAAATCCACCAACAATTAAACTGAGGACTGAGAGGATAAACATTTCAATAAGAACCCCGTAAACAATTGACGATCTAGAGAAACCGAATGATCTCATCCACTCTACCTTTGCTTAGTTCAGCTTCTAATAAATCGAAGAAATTTGTAAAATATTGAGGTCTATGCCATGCATTCACAGAATCCACTTTTTTAAATCTGACATCAATTTTTCTTGCATAGCAATATTTACACGCATGACTACAACCTAGAATTGGGTTAGCATTTAGTTCCACATATTCAATTTTTGATTTATTGATCGCATGATTTCGAGTAGGGCCAGAAACAGGCAATTCAATGAAGCCTTTCTTTGTAGCTAATTCTGAAATTGATGCCATTTTGAAATTCTCTAATTTATGGTATACCCATTCTTTTATAATAATGTGACATACAGAGAGATTAGCGAAAGTATTTAGTGTATTTTCGACAAATGATCTAACTTGTGAGTCACAAATTCTATTAATCATATAATGTTTGTGTACATTAATTGAGCAATGATTTTAAGGTTTCATAGTTATTTGAAGTGCGCATTAGGCTGATAATACGCACTTTGAATTCGATCAACGGAAAACCAATGTATCACTAAGTTAATAGCAAATTAATTGATAATTACAATTACTATTTTAATCGATCGATCAATTGTTTCAAATTGTTCAGCTCATACTCGGTTACGTTGAGTTCTTCAGAAAATAAACAAACAGTCCAAAAGTATTGTCAAGCCATTAATGAAAGAGATTGGGAAACAATCGCTTATCTACTGCATGACGATTTTTCTCACTTCTTTGATGAGGATACAGCCGAGGCTTTACCCGAATGGAAAGATACCCCATATTATCATTTTCTCAAGGCGCTCGGCTTCGAGGATACAAGTTTGGGTCGTAATATAAATGCTTATTCAAATAAAATTCAGTATTTAGAGATTTTGAAATTCTTGGCCGAGATATGGACTGATTGGAGAATATTGTCCCTGATTGCTGATGAGTACGAAGTTTGGGTTTATCTTAGTACCGTGTTTAACGAGCCGCATCAGTATGGGATTAATATGGAATATCATATGCGTTTTAAGATGCATGAGGGCAAAATTATTGCATTCCTTGGAAGGGGTCTTTACTTGGGCAGTTTGATACAATATGGGTCGATAATTCTTGAAAAAGATCGGGGAACCGAAATAGCCAGATATCTAGATTCATTACATAACATGGGATTAATTCCAGATATGTCGACCTTGATAATGGATAAATGAAATTGATGTAGGGATGGGTATGAACCTATAATAATCGATCGATTATCAACTGTAACAATTAAATCGATAGACCTTAGTAGATCTATTTCTCAATTTTTTTTATGCGCATTATGAATAAATTACGCATTTCGATGAATTTGCTAGATTGAGCGGTTTGACAAGTTTATTTTTACACTTACCGATTAAGTAAATTACGATTTAATTAACTGGTTGATTGAACTTGGGACAGACTAGATCGATATAAAAGAGTTCTCGGATTTATTGAACTAATATGCATATAATTACCAGCAAGTCCTGCCTATCTGTCTAAGAACTAGACTTGGATCAATTTAGAATCGCCGAACGCAACTAACGCAATTTGATTTGTATCTTCTTCGCCTTCCCCTGCCCATGGAGCTAGATCGAGCATACTTTCTTGAATTTGCCTCCCTAATCGCATGTATCCTCATCGATTCTCTCGACATACTAAACCTATAGATCCTAAGATAAGAAGTAT
>JACZSS010000568.1 GCA_022574115.1 Candidatus Heimdallarchaeota archaeon
GACAAATTATTATTGGCTTCAAGCAAAGTTCAGATCTTCAAACAACGGATTTTCTTAGATAATTATCTAAAAGATCAATTACAATGCTCATTGACTTACGTCAACGAGCTTTTATGATCAAATGATCACTTGAATTTGGGACAAGCTAGATCGATCGAATTTTAAATCAACTAGCCAATAGTAATAGGGAGCCTTGATCTTAAAATCAATTTTGTAAAGAAAATTATACTAGCGATTGCCAATAAAATAGGCTATCAGGTTATTCGAAAACCCAATCATCCCTATGATGATTTACTTAAGTATTTTAAAGAATCCAATTATCATACGAATTAAGGAGTAAAACTGACTTATTCCAAAGATTATCCAGGTCCAGATTGATTGAGAAAATATTCTAAAGTTAGAATAAAAAGATACCAACAAAAGTGAGATTCTACAAAGTGAACTCGCTCTGGGATAACTTTGCCCATTGAAAAAATAAATAATGAAGGTCCGACTGTCTGTTAATTTTAATTAGTTACTTTAGTTAATCGTAACTTGGAAAGCAAATTTTTGTACTGATAATATCTAATAAATTTACGTAAATCCTGTTCATAGCGATATTTTTCTTGGAAGTAGCCGATCACTCCATCTATGAAAAATCTAGGTTTCTTATTTCGCCCACTTTGAATTATCAGGTATTGAAAAACATATATTAAAGGATAGCCATATGCCCGCAACCGGCCACCGACTTGGATAAAACGTGATTTTGAGTAGTTTGTCGATGTTGGCCTTGTAACCTCCATTTTCACTTTTTTTAGCACCTTTGATTTCAAACCGAGTTGAAGTGCTTTTAGAGATGGATAACCGTCCCAACCTGGACCTTTAGGGTACTGTCTATTAACGATTTCGAATAACTTTCTTGACATGATTCTCCCTGTACCTCTAATATTCTTAGTTTGCTCTTCTCCTCTGACAACTCCACCGACCATATCTAAATTTTCTCGGTTCATTTCAAGGATTAGGGTCTCTATATACCGAGGGGGTAGCAACGTATCAGCATCAACAACAAGTACATGGGTATATGCACTAATTTTCTTAGTCGCATACTCAAAACCAAAGTTGTATACATCGGCTAACGCATTGGTATTTAAGGCGGATTTGTCCCTTAGAGGTAAATTAATTACAATACAGTCAAATTTGCTAGCAATCTCGTTAGTTTTATCAACACTACCGTCATTTACAACTACCGTCAGTTTTGGTGAAATCGATTGTTTTGCTAAATATTCTAGTGTCACACCAATATGCCTTTCCTCATTCCTGGCTGGAATTACGACAATAAGTTCAATATTTCGCAAGCTCATGTTGTAATCCCAAATAAACAAACTTAGTAAAAATGTAAATTATATGAAAATAACTGCATATCAACTGAATTTATGAGATCTGGAAGGAAAAATGAGCATCAATTCATTACAAATTTATTTAGGTACAAACAGTCAAATTGATTCCGCTTTCAAGGACTGCAGATTTATGAATTCTAATAAAGCCGCAGTCAGTGAAAAACATACGTGAAGTGATCAGATTTGATCCGAATATCAATGAGATCATTCAAACAAATATTTAAATTCTGGAACCTCAGCCTTAAACCTAATATTACCAACACTTGATCGATCAAGTTTAGCAGTCTATCCAGGTTTCGGAAATCTCCATTGATCGGACGTAGCCGATCAACAGTTATTTCGATCGACGATCGAAATATTTGGGATGGTTGCGAGCATGATGAATATAGACGATTCGTTCATTGAATTTGTCACCGATAGATTAGGACATGATTTTCGATATTCTATCCACACAGCTGAGATTCGAGCATTAGGCTGGGAACCAAAAATTGAGTTGGAAAAAAGACTTTTGGAAACTAAGACTGGTTCACTGATTCATATGTTTACGTGTCCATGCCTGCGTTGTCAAAATTCCTGATTGAACAGAATCCTTGATTATTAAGTGGTTTCATAAAGATATCTACAAGATTTTCGTTCCAACTCACAATTAGAAAATTTTCTAATTTTCCGCCACCCATGCCAGACCCAATCAAATAAAGCTGGGACTCATCTAAATTGAGGCGATCATAAAACGCAGATGTTGATTCGGTCATAATATTTATTGACCGCCCGGTGCCAAGATCGCCAGCAAATACGAAGACATCTGTTGCGAGAGACTGAAATAAGGGGATCAGATCGGTCCAAAAGTTGGAAGTAGCGAATTGATAGCCAATTTTATCGTTCAGATCATTCGCCAGAGCTGAATACTGATCGTTGGTGACCCAGAGAAGACGATGCATGAAAACAAAAATATGATTGTAATTTTGATCTTTCAATAGGTTACTGACCATGGTTATTTGATCAGGAGATATAAAACCTGTTTGTAGTTCAGAATCGAGAATTAGGAATAACGAATTGTTTAATGTCAGCGAATAGAAAGTTGATCCGTAACGCGCGACGTATAATGAATTATCGGACCCCACGTCATGATTCCCTACTACTTTATGAGTAATGATGTTGAGATTATTAATATCTCTATCTAGAGCATCCCAACGAGCGGTCTCATCTCCGCTACTTACCATATCTCCTGTTAAGACCCCAAACTCTAATTCGATATCGTCTTTAAGTTCCGAAAGTTGGGAAAAGAATGGTGGATACAAACCGAGCTGATTTTCGGTCAATTTACCATAAGTGTGACCTGCAACGTAAAAATATGATTTCTTCTCGTTTTGAATATCTTCAATCGTCATTTCGCCACAAGAATAAAATTGAAAACCCGTAAGGAAG
>JACZSS010000569.1 GCA_022574115.1 Candidatus Heimdallarchaeota archaeon
CAATACGCTTTTCAAAGAATTTGCTAGTTTGATCGATTTTCCACTTTTAGGTTAACTCAATCAAAAAATCTTAATTTTATATTGGCTAATTGACTGATAATACGCAATTGAAAATATTCGCTAATAATCAATTTCCCATAGTATTCAATAAATCGATCAGTTAGGCGAGATAATATGCTATTTTAAATAATCAAAATAACCCGGCCATACAATCGATTCACTTCAGTACAGCACAATTTAAATTACAAAGAGAAAAAGTGAAAAAAATGAACTCCAATAGAAATATCGAAATACTTGTGGGAGTATTATTTCTAACCGCAACAGCTACGTTTGCCACAAGTGATACAATTATAGGATCTATTATAGATGATTCAGATTATCTGAGTAATGTTTCTGAAAATCAAACCCAAGTGATAATAGGAGCACTCCTTGCGTTTATTGATGGCATTGCAATTGTTTTTATTGCAGTTATGATGTATCCGATCTTAAAAAAGCATAATGAACCTATAGCACTTGGATACGTTGGTTTAAGAGTTGTTGAGTTCGCAATCATTATTATTTACATAATCAGCTCACTATTATTAATAAATTTAAGTGAGGAATATGTGAGCGCTGGAGCTCCTGATGGGTCCTATTTTCAAACTTTAGGCACTTTATTTTTAGCGGTACGTTACTGGACCTTAATGATAATTTACCTGTTTAATGGCCTAGCTGGTCTGATGTTTGCTTATTTATTATATCAATCAAAACTCATTCCACGATTGTTATCGGTCTTGGGCCTCATTGGATACGCATTGCTGTTACCAGGAACTGTGTTAGATATGTTAGGTCAGGTAAATGTGAATCAGGGCGTAGGATTGATTGTATTGCTCCCAGGAGGCTTATTTGAACTAATACTTCCGATATGGCTTTTTGTTAAAGGATTCAGTTCGATCGATTGATAATGATCTATTTGACAAAATAATTGCATAAAACATTAAATTCATTAAATTATTTTGTTATTCGATCGTCGATCAATACAATAGGTATCTCCAAAAATTAGCTACTTTGAGCAGTTTGACGATCTAAATTCAACTGTAAATTCAGTATTTGCAGTATTTGTAACCTGTACTATCATGATAATACCCACTTGAAAAATTCGAAAATCTATCGGTTTATGATGAATAGAAACCTCCTATTTCTAGACAAAAGGTTGCTGAAATTGCTAATCAAATTATTTTCGCCAAAAAATTAAGTTTTTATGTAAAAATTTTTGCATAATCAGAGTAGAATGATGTTCTATGAATGAAGATTCGGATCAACTAGCAAATAATACTACGAACAAGGAAGTTAATAATGCTAACAACAATAAAAAAAATTGGTTAAACTTAGAGAATATCAGGGAACATTTGAGCAATATACAGCCAATCGAGCTTGTAATTACATTTGGATTGTTCTCTTTAGGGATTTATTTCTCGTACAGAGAATTTCACATCGACGGAGAAAATGATATTTATTGGATGTACTTTATGATATTTGTCGGTGTAATTTTAGGAGCCTACATCTGGATAAAAGCCACAAATCGATTTTTTGGTCGTTTTATTTATTATTTAGTCGAACACAAAATTAGTAGAAAAATCTTTGCCGGTGGTGATTTTAGTTACATTGGTTACATTGATCGTGCTTTAAAAAATCGAAAAAGATATTTTTTAGATCCGGTAAAGCAACTTCTTAGTCTCACAATTGTATTTGTCGGTATTGCAAGTATGATTATTGGATTTCTAGGTGAGAAAGAAGCAGGCAAACCATTAGTCTGGGGTGGCTTAGCAATTCTGGTTCCACTACTTGCAACCCCCTTAGTTCCCGTTTTGTGGTCCTTACAAGATGCGAATGTTAAATCATATTCAAAAGGGAAGAAAACTACGTGGCGGGTTGCTCCGCGCTATAGAAATCGGTATAATTCAATAATAACTTTTGGAGCAGTCTTCGCTAATTTGAGAAATGCTGATTCTGGATTTATTTTAGATGAAGTGAAAATATTTATTGATGTACTTCGGGTTGGTTTTCTGGTAATGCTCATTTCGGTTAGTTTGTTTATGATAATTTATTATGGATGGTTTAAGCAAAGTTTGAGTGATCAAATTCTGGAATCTCTAGATCTTAGGACTTATGATGTAATTTTACGTGAATACGATGATGACATTGAAAAAATTGAGGGATCAGAAGATGTTGTATCAGGGGTTGCACTCAGGAACGGAGAATTATCTACAGAAATGGTTGAAACAGATCATTCAGGAGAGGGGGAGATAATAACTGGTACAGGAGTTGGTATAATAGAAGGTAGTGCAGATAAATTCAAACAAATTACTACACGACTAAAAAATTATTTTATGGATTTGGCTGACCGATTAAGACAATGGAGGAAAGATCGTACCAAACCCGGTAATGATGACGAACCAATATCAAATGAATTTGATACTAAACTAGTTTCAGATGAAACTGTGGTTGAAACGGAGGATGCCGAAAAGTAATTTATCGATCGAAATATCCTTGAACCTCCATCCTACCTTAAATTACTTGCTTCATGGAGTTTTGTGATATCAGTCGATACTTTCAGCTGGTTTCAGTGTTTTTTTGCCATCTTGCGAATAATTATCAGGGAAGCAATTGACAGAAAAATACCCAGAAAGGCGGACGACAATGCAAAAGCCATCGAGGACGTGACACGCTCTGGTTGAGTGATGTTTTGCAACACCTCCACAATCCCTAAGAGCGTTCCCAAGAGGCCAAACATAGGGAAGAGTATTCCCATGGTGCG
>JACZSS010000570.1 GCA_022574115.1 Candidatus Heimdallarchaeota archaeon
ATCATACGTTGAAAGCGATGAAGAATTTGATGCGTTAAGGAACTCATGTAATTTCCTGTTGGAGGTTTTTTCAGACAAAGATTTTGTAATAGCTGAAGAGCTTGAACTAAACTTTGTGGGTAGTGCGATTACAATTGCAAATATCATGCATATATGCGGAATGAATACCGATTCTGCATTGCAAAAAGCTATAAATGACGATGCTGATGTGGCAAAACTTCTAACCCTCTACACTTATCGAAATACTATAGAGCTTGATCTAGATAAAATGTTTAAGCTGAAACCTGAACTATCCTCCATGTGGTGGAGTTCTGTGATGATGATGGGAGGAGTAGACGCACATAGCCACAAAAAGAAAAGACAGCTCTTAACCGCAGATGCGGTATTGCAAAATTATGTATATTGCCAGCAATCCGAAGATTCGCTGCGCAAATCAAGTTCCAGACCATATTTTTACTGCACCTATATAGATCATACCAAAGACAGGCTGGTAAAAGGGACGATCAACCAGGCAATTCAGAAGCTTGTTCCCCCTGCTTCCCTGTCTGAAAGACCGGATTTTTCAAAAATAGCCGTTCTTGGCAGAAGCTTTCTTAAAGAACATGCTACCTATAGCTCTCTATCCTTATTTCTGTACGAACTTAAAGAAGATTATCATATAACACTTCTCTTTCCAGGATCTACAGTAGCTTTCAAAGACCGTGTGGACCATAACCTCTTTGATGAGGACACCCATGTTGTGGCAGATAAGGGATATACACTGGTTAATTCAGTGGGAAATAATTTCACAAATGGTCGAATAGATCTGCTCACAGAGACGGGATATGGCTTTTCACTGTCGGATTCGGATCGGACCTACTTCAATAACATTACTGTAAGCGGGCACGGTAGAGGAATTCTCATCCAGAAATTCTCTAATGATGTTCTGATGCATGAGTTGAATATCTCGACCATAAGAGAGGGTTTGTACGTTACGCATAGCGGCGGATTTGTGCTAGAAAATAGTAGATTTAGTGGAGGGGCACTACCGATTTATATAGACGATATTGAGCAATGGCTCCCCGAAAATCGAATCAATTTTGTCAACATAACAACTCCATGGCAAGGGATGTTTGTGAGTGATAATCGAGGAAATCTAGTCATCGAAAATTCACTAATCAAAACTAATCTGACATCATTGCAATTTGTTAGCTCAAGTAGTATAACAATGCGATATAATGAAATTAGCAGTTATGCCGAGGATGGTCTTCGGGTACTAATGACACAGGGAATTCATGCAATCAACAACAAGTTTCATAGTGAGCAAGCGTGTGGGGTTCTTATATTGCAGCCGAGAAGTATTGGCAATGCAGAGAATTTGTTCGAACAAAATGATATAACAGGTGCTTGCGGAGTCAGAATTAATAGTGACGATTTTCAGCGGTTTTCAAACAACAATATTACCGGTCTAACGGAAGATGCAATTTTTGTGGATGTATTGAATTCCAATACTGAATTCAGCAATAATCGCGTAACAGGAACTATAACTGGACCAATTGCCTTTGAAATAGAAATGGGATTCAATCGTACGCTGGGCGATACCTTAGAGGTTGTTTATCTAAATGTTGAGAGTTTGATCGATACCATAGATTTGCATTATCAATTTGACGATTTGGCTCCATCAATCACCCAAGGAAGTCAGATATTTCTGGGAATTCCAAATGTTGATAATCTAGCCATATGGACTGAAGTATCCGGGGGCAATGGCAATCTTAACATGTTTCGAATTGATGTTGCAATTGGTATTGGGAAAGAATTTGTCAACCCGATAGTAAGTACGACAAATCAAACAGAGTTTGAATTCGAGAGTGGTGAGGCCTTTGTGCTGGTAGGAACTGCAATAGACTCGTTTCCTGCTACTTACTTGGTTTACGTAGATGGAGAAAAAATAGATGAGCTGGAATTCTTGCAGGAAACAGCATTTCGAATACCTCTTATATTTATTGAGCTTGGAGTGCATACTGTGGTTCTGGATTTCATCGACTCTTCTGGTAATATTGGATCGATCGAATATATCATAACCATCATAGACACCACACCACCAGAATTAACCGTGGTTCAAGAATTTACCTTCGTTGCAGGACAAAGTCCGCAGACGATTGAATTTCAGGCATCAGATCTACATCTCGATACATACACTGTGATAATGAATGGAGTTGTCTTAGTGGTGGAGGTGTTAACAAGCACCACGGGAAGCTTCAGTCTCGCACCCTACAATCTTGAAGCTGGTACCTATGAATTTCAAATCTCTATTAACGATACCAGTGGGAATATAGCTACTGCTGTTGTAACGATTAACATTGTAGATCCGATCCAAACCACCTCGGATACCTCATTATCCACTTCGGATTCTCTCACATCAGGACTGCTATTCATTCAGCTCACATTTGTGACCATGATGGTAAGACTTATGAGACGCAAGAATATACGGTTGAAACTAAATTAAGGTCGGCCTCTTAGCTCTACCAAAGTTGAATCCTACTAATGGCGAGAAAACTGGGTCATACTCTATTTGCATAAGGTCCTGGTTCAGGTAAAATAATAACAACAACAAAGACATCAATCAAACGACGACTCAAACATTGCAGACAAGTACTGTCGACGCCGTTGTTTCAAACGAGGCTGATACAACTACACAACAGAGCCAAGCCAGACTAATACCAGCTATTCCCTTTGTGACCCTTACCTCTGAGTTGCAAGGAGCTAAAGATCTAATTCCCTCAATATCACTCAGGGTTTGACTAAGATTGATCGTTG
>JACZSS010000571.1 GCA_022574115.1 Candidatus Heimdallarchaeota archaeon
CGTTATCCTCCAACGGTAAATTGGCGATAATTTCCGCATTTTGTCTTGATCCGGGAACACCTGGGCTTGGATAATCACTTCCGAAGATACATCTGTCTGCATATCTATGAAATCTTGGATAATAATTCCCTATCTGAAGGGGAGGGATTCCCGCTAAATCCATGTAAAGATGATCAAATTTGGCCATCAAGAATTCTGCCTCCCGCATCCAAAATGGCCTTCCCCCATGTGCCATGATAGGTACTAAGTCAGGGAAATCGATCAATACATCTTCTAGAAGTAAGGGATTACCATATTTTGACCTGGCTTTTGGAAAAATCGAGGTTCCTGTATGAAAAATAACTGGCACTTGCAGATCCTCCAAGATCCGATATAGTTTCCGCTGGGATTCCATACCAGCAAGATAGGCATTGGGTTTAAGCAATTGATGCGGTCCATGCATCTTTATTACTTGTAATAAATCTGATTCCACATAATCTTTAACTAAGGAAGCTGCGTTGTTATGTTTACCAGGATGGACACTACCTACTGGGATTAATCTTCCACTCGATCCTTCGCAAAATGCACCCACCCATTCATTTGTGGATAGAGTATAACCCATAACATCAGGACTCTCATAATTAATGATCCAAGCTTGTTTACAATTAAGAGCATCTAATAAACCAAGTAAGGTGGAATTATCATCTGGATTGGAAAAAAAGTTTTGAAGTGCAGGAAATTCTTTTAAAATCATATCCTTGATCGTTTGGTCGGTCATAGCTGGATCATGAAAATGTAAATGTGCATCAATGTAACTGCCTAATTCCAATTATTCCACCTTTTTCCCATTTTTCCACATATAGAAACCCTCTCCTCATTTTCGTCCCAATTTACCCGCGTCAACCATTTGCCTCAATAAGTTTGGTATTACAAATGAGGGCGAAATTGCTGACCCACCCAAATATTCAACAATTTTTAGGCGAGTATCGAGTCCTACATAATCTGTTAACACCAGTGACCCCATCGGGTGCCTATAACCAAAACTTATCGCTTTGGCAATATCTGATGGAGTAGCTACATTTTGTTCCACCATCTAATTGCTTCGAGTCCTATTACAACACCCAATCGTGATGAAGCAAACCCTGGAAAATCTTTTACGTTAATAGGCTGTTTTCCCAATGCAATCGATAGCTCGTTAATAGTGGCAATGGTCTTCTGTGACGTTTTTTCCGAATAGATAATTTCAATTAAATACTCCCAGTCGCAACCGAGGATTTTTCTGATTTTTCCGACATAGCAGTTGCAGGTTACTAGTGGATTTAATCTTTGTTAGAAGTGTTGAATTTAATGTTAATTTTTATCAATCTCAATTTTAAAAAAATTTTGCTTTTCGCTCCTCAAGGAACGCATTGACACCTTCTTTGTGTTCTAGAGTTGTAAATGCCACACCTTGAGCTAGTGCTTCAAATTTTAATTGCTCATCCAGCGTTGATTCGTAGGCACGATTCAAAACTTCCTTTGCAAGTCCCATTGTTTCAACTGGACCCATTGCCCAAGTTTTTGCGATTTCATCAACTTTTTTGTCAATATCTTCCTCATTAAATAGTTCATTGACAAAATTCATCTTCATCGCTTGTTCACCTGTAACAACAGCTCTAGAGAAGAACAGTTCCTTTGCCTTGTGTAGGCCTAGACTCCTTGCCATGAAGTATGAAGCTTCAGGGATTAGGCCAACGGTACCAAAAGTAAATCCGTATTTTGTGTCTTTGGTGGTGTAAATTACATCGCATGCAGTTGCTATAACGAACCCCGCACCAAAGCAGGCACCTTTGACTTTTGCAACTACGGGTCGTGGAATTTGACGAATTAATCTTACTATTTGGCTCAAACCCTGGTCCAATCGATTTTTAGTGACCAATGCTTTTCCAAATCGAGATGGCATCTCATTAATGTCTCCACCAGCTGAAAACACACTTCCCTTGCCCGAAATAATGACTACCCGAGTTTCTACATCATCAAGAAGACTCCGAAGCGTCTCTATCAGTTGGTCAATAATTTCCAAATTTAACGAATTTCTTTTTTCCGGACGATTAAATATGATCTTGGTTATTTTTTCAGGTGTCTTTTCAACTAAGATGCTCATACGAGGTAATTAACTACTGGGTTTTAAGCATGTATTATTATCAATCAGGTATTCGTCGTTCCAATTAATCATCGTGTTCTTTCTTTGATTAGCTCCCGAGCTATGATTAATTTCCTTATTTCGGTAGTCCCAGCTCCAATTTCAAGAAGTTTCGCATCCCGAGCAAAACGCTCAATTTTGTATTCTTTCATATACCCATACCCACCTAATACCTGAATTGCATCTAAAGCGTGTTTAGTGGACATTTCTGCTGCATACAATATTGATGCAGCAGCCTCTTTGTTTGATGGATGGTTGTTCTGAATCTTTGCCAAAGTAGAGTACACCAAGAGATCGGCGGCATGACTTTCTGTATAAATCATTGCAAGTTTTTCTTGAATAAGTTGGAAATTTGAAATCGGTTTTCCGAATTGTTCTCGTTTAATTGAATAATCCAATGCTATTTGGAGCGAAGTTTTTGAGATTGCCAAACTAATCGCCGCCAAAGTTGCTCGTTCTAATGATAATCCGGACATGACGATACCAGAACCTTCGTTCCTAGTACCCAATAAGTTTTCATTCGAAATTGCTACATCATCCATGAAAATCTCGCCAGTTAATGAACCTCTCATCCCCATCTTGTCCAGCGGTTCTCCAAGACTAACACCTTTTGTATCCATTGGGAGTATGAAGG
>JACZSS010000572.1 GCA_022574115.1 Candidatus Heimdallarchaeota archaeon
ACACGCTGATCAAGTTTTTGTCTTACTTTTGTGGAGACAAATTTACTAACCGTCTCTTTCAACGCAAGTGGTGTAAAACCCTGTTCGATATAAGATTCCTCTAATTTGCGTAACTTCTTGTGTATCTGTACTCCAATTAGATACGTTTCAAAATCGATGTGAGGTAACTTGTTTAGCAGGGATTTGATGATTGGTTCTAATGCGGATAATGAGTTTAGACAAAAATCACAATGTCCTGATTCAATGCTAATATCATTTTGCAAGATTATCTCAGAACAATTCGTGGTGGTATTTAGAGAATCAAGGCCCAAATACCTACAGATGCAAAATAAGCAGATTTGTTGGTTTTCGAAAAAATGTTTCAATTCTTCTGAAATCATGCAGTATTTTCCGTCCAGGAAATGACATAATTCATCACTATTATAATCTGAGACATTTGATCCATCAATCCATTAGAAAACGAAATGGAGGTTAAAGTCTTGAGCGTATCCCAAATTAAATCTACTGATCGGTGCTGAATTTCATACTCTGCCTGATCAAGGTCGCTCGGTACTCTCGGTTTCACGTATATCCCTGGAGTTGCTTCTTTAAAAATGTTTGAGGAATGTTTCAAGGCAGTTAGATTGGCATTGGCTAATAAGGATCCAATGGATCGAAAGGAAGGTCCGAGATATCGCAATTCATTTCCGATGAATTTGTAAATGAATTTATCTGTTTTAATAATTATATCTCGATTTTTTCTAAGACCATTACTGAAGCAAAACCACGCTCCAATTGTTTCTATTATATTAACCCATTTCGAAGGCTCAAGCGAATTTGGATCGCTCAAATCTTGTTTAGTTAACGGATTATCCTGACACTCCAAGTAAAGGATCATCCTACATACCGGGGAAATTAAAAGGTGATTGAGCTTGGCCTCTGACTCTCCTTTTACCGCCACCTCTTACCATTTGTTTAATCCATTTTTCGCTCATTTTTTTCTGATTGATGAGTTCTCTAACCTTGTCTGAGGTAACACCTGCTCCCATAGCGATTCTGTCAATTCTCGATTTGCCTAATTTTACCTCTGCGTTTCGTTCTTTATCGGTCATAGAAAAAATTATACTTTTAAATGAAGACATTGAATCCTTCGAAGTAGCCAGCATTTGATCGTCAACCGAATGAGATATACCACCAGGAAGTTTTTCGATTAGCTTTCTGATACCTCCAAATTTATTCATTGACTCGAACAGTTCCAGCATGTCGGAATATGATACATTGCCTTTCATCATTTCTTTTGCACGATCTTCGTCTGGCATTATTTGCGCTCTTTGGACCTGATCTAAAATTCCTTCTAAATCCCCTAAACCCAAGATCCTTCCTGCAAATCCTTTGGGATCAAACTTTTCAAGTTCAGTTATTTCTTCTCCCACACCAATAAATTTGATTGGAGCATTTGTCTCTGCTGCTGCTGATATTGCCCCTCCACCTTTTGCTGTGCCATCCAGTTTGGTAACAATGATGCTGCCGACTGCCGTCGCATCTGCAAAAGCGCGAGCTTGTTTGGTAGCTGTCTGACCTAGCGTCCCATCAATAACCAGAATAATTTCTTGCGGTTTTATTTTTTTGTCGATCTTCTTCATTTCCTTTATGAGATCTACTTCTTCTTTATGACGCCCGGCAGTATCAACTATGATAACATGTTTCTTTTCCCTTGTAAAATGTTTTATCCCTTCTGTGGCAAGTTTTATTGGGTTATCATTATCTGGATCTCCAAATACATCAACTCCTATTTTATCTCCCAGCTGTTTTAGCTGCTCATACGCTCCGGGTCGCCAAGTGTCGGTACATATTAAACCAACATTCCACCGATCCTGCGTGAGATATTTTGCTAATTTAGCGGCAGTTGTTGTTTTACCTGAACCTTGAATTCCTATCATCATGAGAATATTTGTCTCTTTCTTGGATAAATGGAGCTCATATGCTCTATCTCCCATAATACTTGTTAGTTCCTCGTAGATGATGTTAATCATGGCATCTTTTCTGGATATCCCTGTTGGTAATTTCTCATCTATCGCTCTTCTTTGCAGATTCTGCGCCATTTGATTGGCTAAATTAAGCTGGATGTCAGCCTCAAGTAAAGCTCTAAAAATATCATTCTTCAATTCGAGAATTAACTCTTTATCGACTACGCCCTTTCCCATGAGTCTGAGAACAGCATCGGATAACGATTTTCCAAATCCAGACAAAGCCATAAAATTATTTAATCATCACTAAATAAATTTCTATGCATTTAACTCAATCTTATTTTTTAATAAATAGGCCGCGACCTCTTGTATGTATAATCCACTACTCATATTTTCAGTATCGATTAGTTGGGTGAGATATTTTTTCTGTGAAATACTTCGGCCATATGCTTTTTTCCATTTAAGAAAGCCTGTTTTCAAGTTCTCCAAAGACAGCAAATGGTGTGTACAAAATTTATCTTGTGTTAAATTGAAACAATCATCCAATGTGCATTCACTCATTTTTTTTACTCCCCTTCAGCTTGGTGGCTTCAATACGTTTCTTGCGTTCTTCTCGTAGCGGACATTCAGGATTCAAACAGAGGGTCCATGGCGCACGACCACTAAATACTTTTAATTGTGGAAATCCATCCGCTTCACACACTTTTTTCATTGGATCCAGTCGTCCTCGTTGAGGAAGGGGATGCGTTACATTGCAGAGTTTATCGTTGAAGTAATTGGTACAGCCAACGAATCGTTTACCTGATTTAATACTAGTAATTAGTTTCAGTTGTCCACCAACAC
>JACZSS010000573.1 GCA_022574115.1 Candidatus Heimdallarchaeota archaeon
AAATCCGTCAACTTTGAAATTGCGTCCGTCTAATAACAAATTTGCTCCCTCTTCAACTCCCGCTTCAATCATTCCATTAATCCTTTCAACTGATGCCTTTGAGATCAATGCTCCCATTTGTGATCCCTCATTTAATCCAAAACCAACGGTTAGATTTTTAGCTTTTTCCAGAAATTTTTCTTTGAAAGGTTCATAGGCATCACCCACTGCAACAACCACTGATCCTGCTAAACACCGTTGTCCAGCACATCCATAGGCACTGCCTAGAATATTTGAAACTGCAGAATCCATATCTGCGTCGGGGAGGACTGCTAGATAATTCTTTGCTCCACCCTGAACTTGAACTCGTTTGCCGTATTTAGCACTTTTTTCATAAATGATTTTACCTATTGTACTGGATCCAACAAAACTAATGCCGACAATATCCGGGTGCTCCATTAAGGCATTGGCAGATTCTACTCCACCATTCACCAAATTAACAACTCCAGGGGGGAGTCCAACCTCATCAAGCACTTCATAAGCCAAGACCATACTCAATGGATCTTGAGGGGAAGGTTTCATAATGTATGTATTACCACAAGCGATTGCGGTGGGAAGGAACCACAGTGGGACCATAAATGGAAAATTGAAGGGTGTGATTGCCGCAAAAACTCCAATAGGCTGCCGTTCAGCAGTCTCGTCAATTCCAGATGAAATATCTTCTACTTTGAATCCAGTCATCAAAGACGGAATACTGAAAGCAAATTCAACTGATTCGATACCACGTCGGACCTCACCTCTAGCTTCATCGATTGTCTTTCCGGCCTCTTTCACCACCATAGCTGAAATCTCTTCAAATCTCTCTTCACACGCGTCCTTGAATCGATATAAATATCGAGTTCGAGAAAGTACAGGTGTTTCTCTCCATTCAGTAAATGCATTTTTCGCAGCCATGACTGCCTCATTTACATCTTCACTTGTTGAATCGGGACATTCGGCCAAAACTTCCTGCGTCGCCGGATTTACTATATTTGTATAATTTTTAGTTTTAGGGGTGATCCATTCACCGTTTACGTAGTTTTTAATTTTATCAACCATGTTTATGACCTAATTTTATAGTTTAGCACAAATCCAACTGTTAATTAAACTACTCTTGGTGTAATTAGTACTTCTTTATTTAATATCAATCTATTTGACAAAATTACCTGATGGACCTCGTTTGATGAATTGTCCATATCCCTGATCACCAACACATTTCCCGTCTTGGGCAATTATTTTTCCTCGTAGAATTGTTGTTGTTGGGAACCCCGTCAATTCTTTTCCTTGGTATGGACTCCAATCACAATTTGTTTCCATTTGATTAAAATCGACGATGTATTTTTTGTCTGGATCAAATATCATTATATCAGCATCAGAGCCCGGCAAGAGAGCTCCTTTCTTAGGATACATGCCAAATACTTTTGCTGGATTTTCACTCATTACGGCGACCATTCTATGAAGATCCAGTTTTCCTTCCCTTACACCCTCATAAATTAATGAAACCATTAATTCACTGCCTGGCATACCCATGGGAATCTTTCTGAAATCGCCTTCCCAAAGAGCCTTCTGTTCGGTGTTAAATGTGCACGTATCCGTTCCCACAACGGAAAGAGCCATACTATTTAATCCATTCCACAACCCCTCTCCATCTTCGGGTTTCTTTAATTGGGGTTGAGTGGCATAATAGTGTCCATTTTCTTGACTAAAGACAGAATCGTCTAAGTGCATATACTGGGGACAAGTTTCACCGATAACATTAATTCCTCTTTTTCTTGCTTCTGCCACCATCTCTGCACCTCTTTTCGTCGACATGTGGACGATGTAGAGGTGTCCTCCTGTGTATTCTGCCCAGGTAATTGCTCTTTGAATTGCCTCGTATTCACTAGCTTGAGGTCGAGTTAAAGTGTGTAAGTAAGCTCCATGTTTCTTTATTTCTTCTGGAGAACTGTGGTTTTCAATTAATGAGTCAATTAAGTCAACAGATTCGGCATGAACCTGAACCATTCCACCATGCTTCTTAGTTTCCTCAAGAGCTTCCACAATCATTGGATCAGTTGATAGCCATCCTATACTCCTGTAAACCATGAACATCTTGAATGTAGTAATTCCAGCTTTACAAAGGGGACCAATTTCTTTTCTTGACTCCTCATCCCACCTAGTAATTGCCCCATGCAATGCGAAATCGACATAAACGTCATTTTCAGCCTCAGCTTTTCTATTGTTGACTGTTTCCATTAGAGAATCAGCTCGATCTCGAGGGATTGCAAAATCTACCACCGTAGTAATTCCACCTGCAGCCGCAGCTCTTGTCCCTGTTTGCCAAGTATCTGAGCTGACAGTTCCACCAAACGGAAGACTAAGGTGTACATGCGCATCAATCATGCCAGGCATGACTAATTTACCGGTTGCATCAATAACTGTAGCCCCGTTGGCTTCCAGATTGGACGCGATGGATGTAATCTTTCCATCTTTAATTCCGATGTCTGCTTTGTATTTTTCGTGGGGAGTGACTATAGTTCCTCCTTTTACTATTGTGTCCATTTATGATCTAACGACTCATACAAGCTATTTTTATAAGGGTATTTTGTATATCAGGTTAGAATGCATCTTACGAAGGTTAATTGAAATTTTTTGAATGATCATTATTTATTGGCAAATCAGGAACGTCGTTAGGCAAGGAATCCAAATGATCCATCTCTGAATGGATTGGTCCGCGGACTAGTAAATATTGTGCCAATATACGAACAAAGACTATTTTTTAA